>QCRB01000003.1 GCA_003209425.1 Prochlorococcus sp. AG-459-E08 | reverse complement strand
AAAAATAAATTAAGCTCAAAGAAAATTCTTATTTCAGTTGGAGGTAAACCAAAGAAATTGAATATTCCTGGGATAGATTTGGCATGGACTAGTGATGATATTTTTGAATTAGAAAATTTTCCTAAATCAATATTAATAGTTGGAGGAGGCTATATTGCTTGTGAATTTGCTTCTATTTTCATGAATTTAGGTACTGAAGTAACTCAATTAATTAGGGGTCAACATTTACTTAATGGTTTTGATGAGGATCTTTCTTTCTGCTTAGAGCAATCATCTACGTTCACTGACGTAAAAATAATCTCCAATACTCAATTAAAGGCTATTAAGGAGGTAAATGGAAATCTCGAATCTACTTTAGATTCGGGCGATAAACTCCTAACTAATAATATCCTTATTGCTACAGGTAGAGAACCAAATCTTTTGTCTTTAAATTTAGATTTTTTAAATCTAAAGATGGATGGCCAATATTTAGATGTTGATGAACTAAATCAAACAAGCAACCCAAATATTTTTGCAGTTGGCGATATCATAAATAAACCAAACTTAACTCCAGTAGCAATAGAACAAGGGAGAGTTTTTTCTGATAATTTTTTTAATGACCAAAATAGAAAAGTAAATTATGAAAATATCCCTAAGGCCGTTTTCACTATTCCAGAAATTTCAACAGTTGGCTTAAGTGAGAAAAAAGCTATAGAGATTTACTCTGAAAAAAATATAAAAATATTCAAATGCAAATTTACACCTATGTCTAATACTTTTAAAGAGAATAAATCAAAATGCATGTTGAAGATTGTGGTGCATAAGCTAACTGATAAAGTCCTGGGTTGTCATATGTTTGGAGAAACCTCATCTGAGATTATTCAAATGGTATCAATTTCGTTAAATGCAGGGATAACAAAAAAAGACTTTGATATTACTATGGCGTTGCACCCAACTATCTCAGAAGAGTTTGTGACTATGTATGGCTAAAATTATGAATTAAAAATTTTTAATTTTTCTTGAGCAAATAGAATTACTATAAGTAGTGAAAAGTAAAAAAATAAACCTATCCTTAATTCAGAGAGATAATTAAATCCATTCAAAAAAAGTATCTTATCGAGAATATAAAAAATATAAAAATTAATCAAAATAAATCCTTCAACTCTGGTAATTTTTCCTTTGCTCCAGAAAATTGGTAAGCATGCAAAGGTAGTTAAAACCATAAATGGTAAGTCAACTTTTATTAGACTTTGTTCAATTACTAAACCTTTAAATCCTGAAAAAATACTGCAACTTCCAAGGATTAGAAGTTGGTTGAGCAAATTACTTCCTATTACATTACCAATAGCAAGATCTGTTTTGCCTTTAAATGCAGCAATTATTGAAGTCACCAATTCCGGTAAAGATGTTCCTGTGGCGACGATAGTTAAACCAATAACAATTTCATTTACCCCCAAAAGAGTAGCGAGAGTTTGAGAACCATTTACTAAAATATTTGAACCAAAGCTTAAAAGAAATATTCCCAATATTAACTTTAGTAAAATATTAAGCTTCCCTTTATAGTTATCTTTAAGTTCTTCTATCTCTGGTTCGGCATCTTTTGTCTCTTCTCCTTTGTCATTGATGGTATTAATTTCCCATATTGTATTTAAGATTAAACAAAATATTAGAAAGACCCCTGCTTGAAATGTTAATAAGCCTGTTGATGACATAGCCCAAACCGCACAAGAGATAGCCATTAATAGAGGAACATCTCTTCTGACTATTCTGCTTTTCACCTTAAGAGGTGTTATCAATGAGCTTATACCCAGAACAACGAGAACATTGAAAATATTGCTTCCAATTACATTGCTTGCCGCAAGTGAATCACTGCCTTTTAAAATTGAACTTAAACTAACCAATAACTCAGGAGAGCTTGTTCCAAGAGAAACAACTGTTAATCCAATTACTATTTGAGGTATTCCTAAGACTAAAGATAAAAATATGGCTCCTTGAATAAAGAACTCTCCTCCAGCAAAAAGTAAAACTACTCCTAAAACTATTTCTATTATTGGAAATAAAAAATCACTCATATTTAGGCTTTTATTTAGATAATTAAAATTTTCATAATTGGTTAATATCTATCCTCGAATATCTATAAATTATTGTCAATTTTAATTTGCTGTTAAAATTAATTAAATAAGAAAAATTTTGAAGACTTTAACCATAATAAAACCAGATGATTGGCATTTACATTTAAGAGAAGGTCTTGTATTAAAAAATATCATTCATTTTACTTCCGAATTTTTTGGAAGAGCTATCGTTATGCCAAATACTAAAACTCCCATTGCATCTGTTGAAAGCGCTATCTCTTACAAAAAATCTATTGTTGAAGCGTTACCAGAGAGTTCTAAGTTTGAACCACTTATGACAATGTATCTTACAGATGAGACTGATAAAAAAGCACTAATAAATGGTTTCAAAAATAATATCTTTTTCGCAGCAAAATTATACCCTGCTAATTCGACAACAAATTCCAGTCATGGAGTAAAGAAAATAGAAAATCTATATAAGATTTTTGAATCAATGCAAGATAATGGAATGCCTCTTTTAATTCATGGGGAAGTGACTGATTCTGAAGTAGATGTATTTGATAGAGAAGAAGTGTTTATAGATAGAGAACTCTCTCAAATAACTAAAAGATTTCCAAAATTAAAAATCGTTTTAGAACATATAACCACCTCTTATGCAGTTGATTTTGTTCTAGAAAATAATATTGGAGCTACTATCACTCCGCATCATTTGCATATAAATAGAAATGCGATGTTTTTTGGAGGCTTAAATAGTGATTTTTACTGCTTACCTGTTGCTAAGAGGGAAAATAATAGACTCGCTTTAAGGAGAGCTGCAACAAGTGGAAAAAAATGTTTTTTCTTGGGAACTGACTCTGCTCCGCACCTCAGGAAGTGGAAGTCTTTATGTGGATGTGCGGGCATTTTTAATTCGCCAGTAGCAATAGAAAGCTATTTAACAGTATTCGAAGAGGAAGATGCTCTAGAAAATTTTGAAAAGTTTGCAAGTTTAAATGGCCCTAATTTTTATAATGTTGCCCCAAATAAACAAAAATTAAAATTAGTTTCTAGACCTAATAAAATTAAAGAATTTATTGATGTTGTTGACGAAAAAAATATTGTAGGACAAATAAAACCATTTCATGCAGGTGAAATATTACAATGGCAAGTAGAAGGGATAGTAAATTAAAAAATTAGATTTAATCTGACAATTAAAAGTGTAAATATTGGGATATTTTTTGGATAATTGAGGTACTTTCAGCTACGATAAAATAGTGCAAATTCCTATGGGAGTGTGGCGGAATTGGTAGACGCGCCGGACTTAAAATCCGTCGAGCGATTTAGCTCGTGGGGGTTCAAGTCCCCCCACTCCCATTATTTAATTATTTACTTTTAGTTCTGACGATAACTGCCAATAGTTGTTATGTTTTAACTAAGCGACCATAAATCAAAATGGAAAGTTTTTTCAATAATTCATTAGCTACTTTAATTGCTTATATTGGAATTATATCTACCTATTTATTTGTTATCCCATTATTCTTGTTTTACTGGATGAATAATAGATGGAATATTATGGGAAAATTTGAAAGATTAGGAATTTATGGTCTTGTATTTCTTTTCTTTCCAGGTTTAATTTTATTTTCTCCATTTTTAAATCTCAGACTAAAAGGAAGTGGTAAAGGGTAAATAATTGACTAAAGGTAAAGTTATACAAATAGGTTTATTTATTTCATTTATAGGATTAATTAGTTATAAATTTGCACCGCAAATTGGCATCGACAATTTTACAGCTACTACTCTCTCAAGTTGTATCTTAATTTTGATTGTTATTACTTGGGTAACATCTTATGTTTATAGAGTTGTAAGTGGAAAAATGACGTTTATGGAACAAAGGAAGCGTTATAGAAAAAAGTATGAAGAAGTTATTAATGATAAACTAGAAACTAAATTCAATGCATTGTCAAAGGAAGAGCAGCAAAAACTAATGGAAGATTTAGAGAAAAATCCGTAAATTTTCATAGAAAAAGTCCAAAAATTATGAAAGATTACAAAAATCAAATTACTAAAAATGAATCTTTATCTAAGGTAGATGAGAAGTTTTGTGAGTTAAAAAATAATAAAAAATTAGCTTTGATGCCTTTCATAATGGCTGGGGATCCCAATATTGAAATAACTTATGAAATCTTATTAAATTTACAAGAAAATGGAGCTGATCTTATTGAATTAGGTATCCCTTACAGTGATCCACTTGCAGACGGACCTGTTATTCAAGTGGCAGCGTCTCGCGCCTTAAAGTCAGGAACTAACTTAAGAAAAGTAATTAAACTTTTGGAGTCTTTAAAAGGTAAATTAAATATTCCCATCATCCTTTTTTCTTACTTAAATCCATTACTATGTTATGGTTTTGAAAAGTTTTGTGAGATTGCATCTAATGCTGGAGTTTCTGGGCTAATAGTTCCCGATCTACCTTTAGAGGAAGCTTATAAATTTTCTAAAATAATTAGCAACCATTCTATGGACTTGATTTTATTGGTAGCTCCAACTACTCCTTTTGAAAGAATGAAACAAATATCAAATCATACAAAAGGCTTTACTTATTTAGTAAGTGTTACAGGTGTCACTGGTGAGAGGAATAAAATGGAAAATAGAGTAGAAAATCTTATTGCAAAATTAAAAGATGTTAATAGCAATCCAATTGCTGTTGGTTTTGGGATATCCACCCCTGAACATGTTAACAAAGTTCGTGAGTGGGGAGCCGATGGGGTAATTATTGGAAGTGCATTTGTAAAACGAATTTCTAGTTCAATTGAAAAAGATGTCGTCTACCATGTTGGTGAATTTTGTAAAGAAATGCGTTTAGCTGCTGATCAAAAAAAATAAATACAAAAATAATTTATTAATTAAAAAATTAATTATAGAAAAATAATTAAAAATAATTTATCAAATTTATATTTGTTCTTTTTAAGATTCTTCTGTAGGTAATAATCTGATTTGTTTTCTTCCAAGCTTAATTTCGAATTCATCACCTGCTTTTAAATCAAGAAGTGCTGTATACGCTTTCCCAATCAGAAGATTTCCGTTACCTTGAACTGTAGCTATATAACTAAGTTTTCTTCCTCCTTTCCCAATACCTGCAACACCAGAATCACCAAGATTAACCCCTTTTGCTTCTAAAAGTGCTTCATAAAATGCGGTAAAGTTTAAGCGTTCACCTCCGTTTTTCTTAGTGGAAACATATCCACAAGCGCGAACTAGGTCAGATTTGCTAACATCACCAAGTTCTTTAACTTTTGCAAGGAGATCGCTTCCAGTTAGCATAATTAATTCAAAAAAAGTTGTATTAAATAACATAGCAATTTGTGTGTAATATATGCAATTATTTATTATGTATTTATCCTTTTATTTATCTTTAAAAATGGAAAAGTTTATAGTTTTTGGAAAGTACTGTGAAGATGCAATTATTAAAAGGGGACCGTTTCGTGAACAACATCTTAATAGACTAAAAAACTTAAAAGATCGAGATATTCTAGTTACATTAGGGCCGACAAAATGTAACAAATATTTGTTTGGAATTTTTAATGCTAATGATGAAAATGAGTTGAAAGATCTTATTGAGGAGGATATATATTGGGAAAAAGGAATATGGATTAATTATGATATTTATTCCTGGATTCAGGCATTTTAAATATTATTTACGATAATATATTTGTAATTATTAATTATTAATTATTAATTGAAAAATTTAATTTAAATGAAAATACATAATATTTTTGCTTAAGTGATTTAATTATTTATCATTTTTAGTAATTAAAACGATATTTATTTAAAGGTTAGTTTTTAAGAAGTTATATAAAATTAAATTAAAATATAATATTTTAATTTAATTTTATTCACAAGTATCTTGAGTTATCTGGTTTACTAATGAGTCAATATCTAATTGATTATAAGGTGGTGTTTGTTTTGTTTCTCGATAATCATTCTTGATATTGTTTAGCCATTTTTGCTCAATCTTTATAAGATTTTTTGCAATATTGAACATGCCGCCTTTTTTATATAACTCTTTAATTTTTAGAACAATCTCAGAGGTTCTGCTCGATTTAATATTTAATTCATTCGCTAAGTCTTTTTGGGTAAATCCATGAGATTTTAACCAATCTTTAATGAAGGAGACGAGTTCTTTTTCTTCCTGTATGGATAACTTACTCATTCAATAAAAAGGAAATAACTTATTAAGCTTATTCGCCGCCCTTGCTCTTATTGAAGGAGTCATGTATTTGCTCCATATACTAAGTACTGCTGTGAGGGCTACAAAATCATCACTAAAACCAACTAAAGGCATAAAGTCAGGGAAAAGATCAAATGGCATAATTAAATAGGCTAGCGCAGCCATTAATGAAACTCTTACTTGTGCTGGAGTATAAGGATCTAAAGCCATCTCTAAAACTTCTAAGGCAGGCTTGGAAATTGTTCTTCCTGCTTTAATAAGAATCTTGATAATGATATTTTCATCAAATGTTGAACTCTCTAAAACTTCAGCATCATAGATTTTTTCTTGGGTTTTGTAATTCTCTTTCATCCTTATAAATGAAATTTAAATATTTTTAGTGGAATTTTAGCTAATACTATCAACTAATCCATTCTGTATTCCTGCTTTTCTAAGTTTTCTTAAAGCACGTTGTACAACTTGTCGGCAATATTCCCTACTACAACTCATATGTCTCGCAACTTCAGCTAAAGTTCTCCATTCATTTGAGCCGTCTAAACCAAATCTTAGGCTTACTATCTTTCTTTCTTTTTCAGTTAAATTTGCTTTATCTAATAGCTTCCAAGCCGAGGCTGTTCTTTCGGCTAATTCCGCTAACTCCATTGGAGCAACTTGATCACTCGGAAGGATGTCAACCAACTCGGAAGGATCTGATTTTGATTTAACAGTACCTTGGAGACTCACGGTGATGCTTCTCAATTCACAAGAGAGGAGCTCGTCAATTTCCTCTTTGGTTATTTTCATTTCTTCAGCTAGCTCTTGACTACTGGGTGGAATACCCTTAAGTTGCATAAGCTTTGATTTCGCTGATCTAAGTTTTGTAAGTTTTTCATTGATATTGACAGGGATCCTAATCGTTCTACTTTGAGTTGATAATGCTCTATTTAAACCTTGCCTAATCCACCAATAGGCATACGTGGAAAATCTATGTCCTCTGGAGGGATCATATTTTTCTACAGCCCTTGTAAGGCCTAATGTCCCCTCCTGAATAAGGTCTAATAATTCTAATCCTTTCCCTTGGTATCTTTTGGCAAGGTTGACAACTAATCTTAAGTTGGCTGTTATCATCTCATTTTTTGCTTTTTCACCAATTTTGATCTTTTTTCTTTCGGTTTCCGAATATTCACAAGCAGGGCCCTTGCCGCCTGCCTCTTGACATCTATTAATAAGTACAACCATTTCTTGGACTTTTCTACCCATAGTGAGTTCTCTTTCGGGTGTTAGAAGTTGATGACGACCTATTTCACCAAGAAAATCGCTTAATGAACTCACGATTTACCTCATTATTGATATATTCAACTTATAGTCAATTCAGTAATAAGCCATACATGTAATAATTAATTAATAATTAATTAACAATCATTAACTCGTTAGTTAACATTTTTTCAAGTTTTTAGTTTAAAAAAAATTATAAATTCCTAAATTTTAAATTTTAATTATTTATTTTTTCTTCTTGATTCTAGAACAGCAAGTATATCTCTCCACTCAACGCCTTTATGCATAAGTGCCACTTGCAGATGATAAATTAAATCAGCGGCTTCATTTGAGATTGAATTTTTATCATTATCTTTACAAGCCATTATAAATTCAGCGGATTCCTCTCCAATTTTTTTCAAAATAGAATTACTGCCTTTTGTTAATAAATGATTTGTGTAACTTTTTTCTGATGGATTTATTGATCTTTCGTTAATTATATTAAATAATTCAGAGCAAATATTTGAGAAGGGAGTTGTTTTTTTCTCTTTTTTATCATTTTGATTAATTTGGATTTCGTTGAAAAAACAACTTTTTTCCCCAGTGTGACATGCTCCTGAACCATTTTGTTCAATCAAAAGTATTAGTGCATCATTATCGCAGTCGAATCTTATCTCCTTAAGTATTTGGGTACTTCCACTTGTAGCTCCTTTTCTCCAAATTTCTGATCTTGATCTACTCCAGTAATGAACGTTTTTGGTTTCAAGTGTCATTGTCAACGATTCTTTGTTCATCCAAGCAAGCATAAGAATTGATCCGTCAAGCCAATCTTGTGCTATTGCAGGGATTAATCCATAATTATCAAAGCGTAGATCTTCTATCGAAAAATTAGTTGAATAAGTCATTATGTTGGTTATGTTAAATCCTACTCAATTTGTTTTATTAAAAATCATCCTAACAGTCAATTGATGTATATTCATTCTGTGAAATTTTCAAGCAGCAAAAGTTACGAGGATTTTCCCTGTTCACATAGGCAATGGCGCCATGAAGGCCATTGCAGATTTGTGCATGGATATTCAAGATCATTCACCTTTTGGTTCACTGCAAAAAAATTAGACCTAAATGGTTTTGTTGTGGATTTTTCAAGTCTAAAGCCACTAGAAAATAGATTAAAGGAGCAATTTGACCATACTTTTTTAGTAAATAAAGATGACCCTTTGTTAAATTACTGGGAAAAATTACATGACTTAGATGCTTTAGATCTGAGAATTATGGATAATGTGGGAATGGAGTTCACTTCTGAATTAATTTGGAGATGGGCTAATGAATACCTGCAGGACAAGGATAAGGGCAGAACATGTTGTTGGAAAACAGAATCAAAAGAAAATAAATCTAATAAAGCAAGTTATGAGGAGATTCCTGATTGGTTCAAATCTTAGATTAAAGTTGTCAAATTTCAAATCTTATAGAAATCTTTAATTTAAATCTTTAATCAACAATTATCTCTCCATTAACCAGATAAATATTAATTTCGTCTTTATTAAGGTAATGATTATTCAATATATTATTTGAAATTTTGGTCTCAATTTGTTTTTGAATAATTCTTTTTAAAGGCCTTGCACCATAGGTATGATCGAAACTATTTTTGACAAGTTGGTTAATTGCCTCATCCGTAATTTTGAATTTTAAGTTTATTTTGTTAAGTCTTCTTTCTAAATTTTTTAGCTGGATTTTTGCAATTTCTTTTATGTCGTTTAATTCTAAATTATTAAAAATAACTATTTCATCAAGTCGATTTAAAAACTCAGGCTTGAAAAATTTTTTAAGTTCATTATTTACAACTTTTTTAATTTCATTTGCATCTTCTTTTCTAACTGATAAATCACTTATTGATTGACTTCCCAAATTACTTGTAAGAACAATGATTGCATTTTTGAAATTGATTGCACGACCTTGACCATCAGTAATGATTCCATCATCAAGAACCTGTAAGAGAATATCTAAGATATCTTTGTGAGCTTTCTCTATTTCATCAAGAAGTATCAATGAATAAGGATTTTTGCGCACAGCTTCAGTTAATTGACCGCCTGATTCGAAACCTAAATATCCAGGAGGCGCGCCTATAATTTTGCTTACTGAATGCTTTTCCATATATTCAGACATATCCAGTCTTGTAATTGAAGAATTTAAATCGAATATGATTTTGGCTGTTACTTTACTCAGCTCTGTTTTACCAACACCAGTTGGACCTAAGAAGAGGAAACTGGCTAATGGCTTGCTTGGATCATTTAGACCAGTCCTTGATCTTTTAATTGAATCTGCAACAGCCATAATTGCACTATCTTGACCAATAATTTTCTCTTTAAGGATTGACTCCAGGCTCAAAAGTTTATCTTTTTCTGACTGGTTTAAGTTCTGTACTGGAATAGAGGTCCACTTTGAAACAACTTCTGCAATATCATCAAAAGTAACCTCTTGCCTTAAAAGACTCGTCTCTCCATTTTTGTGAGAATTAACTAGACACTCACTTTTTTCTTTCAATTTTTTTTGTAAAGAATTTAAAGTTCCAAATTCTAATTCTGCTGCTTTGTTGAGGTCAAAACTCCTTTTGGCTTGCTCTATTTGTAATTGAACAGATTCAATTTCTTCTTTTATGGTGCTAATATCATCAATTCCATCTTTTTCTTTTTTCCATTTAGCGCCTAATTCTGCCTGTTTATCTTTAAGAGATATAAGTTCATTATTGATTTTTTTTAATCTTTCTACAGAAAAATTATCTGTTTCTCTTTTTAAAGATAATTTTTCCATCTCAAACTGCAGAACTTTTCGATCAATTTCATCAATTTCTTCAGGTTTGGAAGTTATGACCATGTTTAATCTTGAGGCTGCTTCATCGATTAAATCTATTGCTTTGTCAGGAAGAAATCTATCGTTAATATATCTTTCGCTAAGGGTTGCAGCTGCAACTAAAGCATTATCAGAAATTCTCACACTATGATGAACCTCGTATCTTTCTCTCAATCCTCTTAATATTGACACAGTATCATCTATTGAAGGCGCCTCAATTTTTATTTTCTGAAATCTTCTTTCTAGAGCAGGATCTTTTTCTATATTTTGTTTATGTTCATTAATAGTCGTAGCACCTATACATCTAAGTTCTCCTCTTGCAAGCATTGGTTTTAATAAGTTGCTTGCATCTAAAGAACCTCCGCTAGCACCAGCTCCAACAACTGTATGAATTTCATCAATAAAAAGAATGATCTTACCGTCTGATTCCTTAACCTTCTTTAGGACATTTTTTATTCTTTCTTCAAATTCTCCACGATATTTTGCCCCAGCTATAAGTGAACCCATATCTAATGAAATTAGTTGCCTATCTTGTAGAGCAGAAGGTATATCACCATTGATAATTCTTTGAGCCAACCCTTCAACAATGGCCGTTTTCCCAACCCCAGGTTCACCAATAAGAACCGGATTATTTTTTGTTCTTCTACTCAATATTTGAATTGTTCTTCTAATTTCTTCATCCCTACCAATAACTGGGTCTAAAATTCCATCTCGTGCAGATTGAGTTAGATCAACACCATATTTTCCCAAAGACTCATTAGAACTATCAAATTCATTTTTTACTGCAGGATCTGACTTCATTTTTTTAATAATTTCAAGAAATTCTGGAATACCTTTTTGATTTAAAATTTGAAATCCATATTTATCATCATAAGTTAAACCGTAAACTAAGTGTTCTGTTGATATCACTACATCATTTAAGGTATTTTTAATTTCATTCGCTTTCAAAAATATTTTGTGAAGAGTATCACCAATATATAAATTATCTTGCTTATTTTTCATTTTTGCCTTCAAATTTAACGAGGACAATATTTCTTTCTCAATCTCTTTAATATTTAAATTAATTTTTTTTAAGATTTTTTTTGTAAGTTTGTCTTTTTTTATAAGAGCTAAAAATAAATTGTCAGAGTCTATGTTTTGTTGATGATTTTTATAAGCAATTTCTTTGGCCAAAATAAAACAGTTCCAAGCAGAATTTGAGAATTCGCTTGGAACTATTTTCATCAATCAAAATATAATTATGACTGTATTTAGTATTAAGTAAAAAGTACTTAAGTATTATAAGATTTATTCAACAATAACTTTACCTACCATTCCAGCTCCTCTGTGAGGCTCGCAATAGTAATCATAAGTTCCTGCAACATCAAATGTTTCTTCCCAAGACTCTCCTGGAGCAAAAGCTAGGTCAGCATGACTTAATTCCTCATGTCCATCAAAAACAGCATTGTGAGGAGCTAATTTATTATTAACGAACTTAACTGTATCACCAGCACTAATGGTTACTGTACTTGGTTCAAATGCAAGCATTCCAGCATCTGTTCCTAGTTTTACTTCAACAGTCTTAGCTGAAACTGATGAAATTCCTAGACCTAGAGTTAAAACTATTGCGAATAAACCCGCAAAGATTGAACGTAACATAATTAAAATTTACTTATTTATATATATTACAAGGCTTTGGGAACCTAACTGTGAGAATTTTAATTGTTATTACAGCTTGGTAACTTTGATAACCTTAAAATATCATTCAGAGACTTGGCGTAACTTTTAAGTTTGAAAGTCTCAGGATTAGTGATGGGGACATGATTAAAGTCATATTTCTTTATACTGAAGCTATCCCAAGGGGTGGTTTGAATGGGAAGAATTCTTAATAATATTTTTAGAATTTTTTTTGTAAGAGGTATCACAAAATATCTCCTCATATTATTCCTTTTTAAAAGTGTAATTATGGCCTGATCAATTGAAATAAATTTCTGACCTAGAACAAATTTTCTAAAGCCTTTGTATTTCTCTTCTTTATGATTTTTAATTAGAAACCCACAAATCTGAGCGATATCATTTGCGTGTATAAAGTGAAATTTAGAGTCGAGTTTAAAAAATCTTGCTATCCAAAGCCAATTTCCAATTTCTTTTAATCCACTAGTTAAATAACTCACAGGATATTTACTTTTTTTGCCAAGATTTCCACCAAAAACTAATGTAGGGAAAACAGCGAATGTTTTTTCTGCAAATGAGCTTTCTCTAAGTCTCTGGAAACATTCATATTTTGTTTGTATGTATTCTGTTCCATAAATCAATGATTCTCTCATTAATTCTGTTTGTGTATCAAGAATGCTAGCTGTTGAAAAATAAATGATCTTTTCTAACTTTTTAATATCAAGCATTTCAAGTAATTCTTCAAAAGCTTTAACATTTACTTCATATGTTCTTCTTGGATCTCCCCAAGCTGTAGCTGTATGTATTAAATAATTAATTTGACTAATTTCTTTTTTATATCTATTTGATTTCCTGATATCACAGACTATTAATTTGACCTGTTTATTTTTTTGAATAGATATTGGCAACTTACTTTTATCTCGAACCATGAGATAAAGTCTGAATTTTGTGTTTTTTAAAAACCAATCAACTAAATATTGGCCAACACAACCATTTGCTCCTGTTATTAATAAGTTTTTGTATGCCAAGATTTTGACTAGTAAGTGAGTTTTTTACCGTGTTCAAAAAACGTTTGAGCATTTTCTTCTGGAGTTCCAGGTAAAATCCCATGACCTAAATTAAGAATATACTTCCGGTCTTTAATTTTATTAAAAGTATTATCTATCCTTTCTTTTATTGATTTTTTGTTTCCGAATAAAATGCCAGGATCAACATTACCTTGTATTCCTATCCCACTAGGTATTCTTTTAGAAGCCTCTTCAATATCTACTGTCCAGTCTAATGAAATTATATCTACGCCAGTTTTTGCCATTCGTTCTAATACGCCAGCACTTCCTGAAATGTAAAGAATTACTGGTGTCTCAGGGTATTTCTCTTTTACAATATCAACAACTTTTTTTTGATAAGGCCCTGCAAAGATATCATAATCTTCTGGGCTTAGTTGACCTGCCCATGAATCAAAAATTTGTACTACTTGCGCTCCAGATTTTATTTGATATTTAAGATATTCGCCAATAGATTTTGCGAAATGATCAAGAAGTTTGTGAAGTAAATCTGGTTCTTTAAAAGCCATAGACTTTATTAAAGAATAATTTTTACTGCTTTTACCTTCAACTACATATGCAGCAAGAGTCCAAGGTGCTCCAACAAAACCTAAAACTGTTGCCTCATTATTCACATCTTTTTTTAGCGAAGAAAGAACTCGACCTACAAAGCTTAAACTCTCACTTGGATTTAACTCTTTTAGATTTTCTATCTGGCTAAGAGTTCTTATTGGGTCCTCAATGATTGGACCTTTACTTTCTATTATTTCAAAATTTATGCCCATACCTGGAAGAGGTGTGAGAATATCTGAAAAAAGGATCACACCATCTGGTTTGAAAGCGTGAAAAGGCTGCATTGATATCTCATACGATAGTTCAGGGTTTTCAGACCTTTCTCTGAAACTTGGGTAACGCTCCCTTAAATCTCTATAGATTTTCATGTATCTTCCTGCTTGCCTCATCATCCATACTGGAGGCCTATGTACTTTTTTACCTAATGCGGCAGAAAGAAGTAGCGGTAAATTTTCACCCATTTTTTAATTAGATATGTTTTAAAAAAAAATTAAAATTCCAACTTAAAAATCTTACAATGCTAAGCAGATCAAAAGCGTTATATGAACATTTATATGAAGCACTATTTAAGTGAGCCTTTCTTATTTTTTTGGTTGATGTTTGAATATACTTACGCTTAATGGCGGCAAAGCTAGCTCGAGAGCATTTTGATAATCATGAATATTGTAATTTATAGTTGCTTTTCCACCCATATTTCCTTTGTTACTGCCTCCGTATCTAGAGCCATCTGAATTAAATATCTCTTTATAGAATCCCTCTACTGGAACACCTACTTTATATGACCCATGAGTATTAGGAGTAAAGTTCGCGACTATAACAAGCCACTCATTTGTATCATTTTCTCTTCTCATGAAACTTATTACTGAATTAGATTTGTCATTGCAATCAATCCACTGGAATCCATAAGGATCAAAATCATTTTTCCATAGTGCAGGTTCATTTTTATAAAGTGCATTTAGGTCATCAACCAAGTTTCTGATACCTTTATGAGGTTCAAATTCTAGTAAGTCCCATTGAAGATCATCCCAAACATTCCATTCTTGTCTTTGTCCAAATTCCATTCCCATAAATATCGTTTTTTTACCGGGATGGGTCCACATATAAGTTAGTAAAGCTCGAGTATTTGCATATTTCTTCCAGTCGTCGCCTGGCATTTTATGCAAGAGATGACTTTTACCATGGACAACCTCATCATGACTAAGAGCAAGCATAAAGTTCTCTGTATAGTTGTATGTTATTGAGAAAGTTACACTATTTTGATGGAATTGTCTGAACCATGGATCTATCTCAAAATAATCAAGCATATCGTGCATCCACCCCATATTCCATTTTAAATTAAACCCTAATCCTCCCATGTCTGTTGGTTTGGTTACCATTGGCCATGTTGTTGATTCTTCAGCAATAGAAAGTGCCCCAGGGAAATGTTGGAAGAGTACATGATTAGCCTGTTGAAGAAATTTAACGGCTTCTATGTTTTCATTCCCACCATTCTCATTAGGTATCCATTCTCCATCTGGACGTAGATAATCTCTGTATAGCATTGAAGCTACCGCATCTACTCTTATGCCATCAATATGGAATTCTTCAAACCAATAAATAAGATTAGCTACTAGAAAATTTCTAACTTCGTTTCTGCTGTAATTAAAGATCAAAGTTCCCCACTCTTTGTGTTCCCCTATACGTGAATCACCATGTTCATAAAGATGACAACCATCAAAAAATGCTAAACCATGCTTGTCTTTAGGGAAATGACCAGGAACCCAATCAAGTATTACTCCTATACCCTCTTCATGACACCTATTTACAAACTCTCTAAATTCATTTGGAGTCCCAAATCTACTTGTCGGTGCATACCAACCTGTAACCTGGTAACCCCATGAACCATCAAAGGGATGTTCAGAAATTGGCATTAGTTCAATATGAGTAAATCCTCTCTCTTTTACATAGGGAATAAGTTTTTCGGTTATTTCTGGATAAGTTAATAATCTTGTTCCAGGTTTTAAATCTGCAGCAGGCACAGGGTCTCTAGTATTCCCATTTTCTTCAAGATATTTATTATCTGTTGATTCATGAAGCCAACTTCCCAAATGCATTTCGTAAACTGAAATTGGCTTGTTAATTTGACTTGAGGAATCTCTATTGTTAATCCAAGAAATATCATTCCATTTGAAATTTTTCAATTTTGATACTATTGAACCATTTTGAGGCCTGATTTCATGCAGGAAACCATATGGATCAGCTTTTTCATAAATATGACCTTTTTGTGTTCTTATTTCATATTTGTATTTGTCTCCCTCTTTCATTATTGGTATGAATAGTTCCCAAATTCCCCCTAATCTTTTTTGCATTGGATGATGTCTTCCATCCCAAGAATTTATATCTCCAATTATCGAAATTGATTTTGCGTTTGGAGCCCAAATGCAGAACATAACCCCCTTTTTATTCTTGTTCTCAATAAGATGTGCTCCCATTTTTTCCCAAATATGATGATGATTACCTTCTGCAAAAAGGTGCCTATCAACTTCTCCCATCCACTCTTCTCTGTAAGACCAGGGATCATGTTGTGTATGAGTAATACCACCCCTTGAAATATTTATTTCGTAATTAGAATTTGGATTTTCAGGCAGTATTGCTTCAAAAAGCCATTTATGGTTGATGCTTTCAGCCTTGTAAGTTTTATTTTTAAAATTTATTTTAACTTCATCTGCTTCAGGCATCCATACCCTTATAATCCATTGCTCTTCATAAAAATGAGGACCTAATATTTTTAATGGATTATCATTACAACAATTTTCTAAGTTGATGGCTTCTGATTTAATCCAGTCTGCTTGATTTGTCTCTATCATTAATAGGAGATATTAAGGATTAATAATATCAAATTATTAACCCAAAAAATAATTATTTATTAAAAAAAGGGTTCATTTTCATAAATGTTTTATTAAGGTTAAAACTTAAAGTTATAATCCTATGATTTGCTGAAGGGGCTCCAATATTTCCTCCCCTAAATCCAGGATTAATTCCAATAGCAGGATAAGCTGCTGCAGATATAGATAAGCGAAGCTTGCTACTTTTAATTAAACAAATATTTGTTGGTTGCATAGAGATTTGATAAATGCATTCTTTACTTATTTTGGAGTTTTTAACTCTTAAGAAACCGGTTGAGAATTGATTTACCTTCTCATCATCTTCTTCAACGAAAGATAAAGCAAGACAGATATCGAAACTGGGCTGATTACTTTTTATAGAGATTTCTAATATAGGAACTCCTTTGAAATATTGATCTTCTTTAAAAGAATTGGTTTGAAACACGCCAACATCCAGACGTTTATCAATAATATTTCTACAAAACTTTCCTGGATTTGGTCCTAAATGACCACCGTCAGATGGAGTAGGTCTCCATGGGTCATGAACAATTGTGAACCATCCTGATCCTTTTGAATTTAAAGTCAGACTTCCATCTTCAACATCTATATTCGCTGTTCCATCGCTTCTAAGCCCAAAATTAAATTCAGAATGAAATTTATTATCAAATTCGTCCCATCTATTTAATGAAATATTCCATATTTTCCTTTCTATTTTAATATCCTTTAAATTAATATTTTTATCTATTTTTAAATGCTTATCAAAAAATTTTAATAAAGATCTTTGTGATCCCTCCCACCAATTTAGATGAGTAGCATTACCAATAAGTATTTCTGGGCTACCACCAGCTTCTTTAGATTTTTTATAAAGATCAAATGCCCCCTTTAGATGTGGATCCCAGAGTCCTCCAATAATTAACATGGGTTGTTTAATCCATGTTGAAATAGGCTTAAATTCTTCAAAGGGGAAATCATTATTTAAATTCTCAAGCCATTGTAAAATAAAGCTATTAGGATCGTATTTTTTTAAAATATCAATTCCTTCACTTAGATAACTTTTATTTTCTAAGGATAACCTTATCTTCTCCCACCCAGTAAAATTATTTTCTCTTTTCATTTTTAGTGCTGCTATTTGCAGTCCCCATGCAATATTGTTATGCCACCAATATGCTCCTCCATCTGAACACCAATGATCTTTAATACTCATTCCAGTCATTGCTGGAGATAAACAATCGGGGGGCTTTGAATTTGATTCGCCAATTAGTTGAGTAAATCCTTGATAGGAAAAACCATATAAGCCAAGTTTCCCATTACATTCTTTAAGAGATCTCACCCATTTGTGTGTTTCTGAAGTATCGCTAGCTTCTTGTGAAAAACCATTAAAGACTCCCTCAGAGGAGCCCATGCCCCTAACATCTTGAATTATCACCATATATCCTTTTGAGGCCCACCATACAGGGTGTGAATAGGTAATAGTAGAAGCTATTTCCCTACCGTAAGGTTGTCTCATTAATAATGTAGGCCATGGACCATTGCCATGAGGCAACCATATCCTTGATATAAGTCTGACTCCATCTTTTAGTACCAGAGACTCATCAAAACATCTTGAACCATACATTTAAGCTTTAAATAATATCCGGACAGTGATGTCCTATGACGTAAATAGAAAAAATTTCTGCATTAACGGGGGTTAACTTATTTTTTTTTGATACATACTCTATAGCTTTATCTGAATTAGCGGAAATACCCTTTGAATTAAACTCCCTAAACTTATTACAAATATTAATAGCTTCGTCTGGATTCTTTTTTACACTTTCTAATAAGTTCGATTGACCAAAAACAGGACATAAAGAGTTGGAAAACAAAAATAAAAAAAATAAAAAAGATTTCATTATAAAAAGTTTTACTAAATTCTACATTAAAAAATTTTTTTAACCAAGATTTCAAAAAGATTTGCAGATCTGCTTTGCTCTTTTAATCCATTTTTTTAAGAGACCAAAAGTTATATCTGCATCAGTTTTTACTCTAAGTATTCTTTCTAATCTTCCAATTTTGCTTTCTAATTCGTAAGGGGTAGATAGTGATAATGATTTAATAGATCCAATTCCGCAATGTAAAAGTAGATATGCTTCGGGTGGAGAAATTGAAATTTCTTTTTTGAAAATAGCTATAGTTCTAATTTTCTTTAAATTATTAAATGTACATAATTGAGATTTTCTTTGAATCTCGTTTATATCTGAGTCTGAGAGATTACTTAGTTTTTCTAAATCAGTTAGATTATTTTGAATAAAAAAAGATTTCTCATGTCTAAAGTTAGATGGTAAAAAATCTAAAAATTTTTTAATTTCCATTTTTAGATACTAATTCATTTTTATATTTTTTTGAACTTCTCCTATTACCACAGGCTTACTTACATCATCCTTAATCTTTTCAAGTTTCCTTATCTTTATTTTTACTTCTGCACCAGAGCGGCTACCTTTTCTAAGATTATTAGATAGTTGTTCTAAAGTGGGTTCAATAGATTCTTTTAGAAAATCATCATCTGCTTTAGCAATAATCAAATCGAACCCGTTGTCATAAACTATTGGAAGATATTTTGCGTCTTCTACTACTACTTTTTCAGTGTAGCTTTGTATAAATGCCCAACTACTTAAAGAAAGCAATAATGAAAAAATGGTTGCTCCAATTATTCGAAATTTAAAGCCAAAATTCAATATAAAAGCTGCTATGGTGCAAATAAAAAGAAATATTCCCACGATTCCAAAAATTTTTGGTGTGTTTTCTAATAGTTCAAAAAAAGACATTTAGTGGCTTTGCCCTCATTAATTTCTTATATTTTGTAAGCCTACTCTATTTTTGGGTTCTAGCTTGGAAAAAATTAGATCTCTAAATTTAAATATAAAGATTCTTTTGGTAGGGATGATTTTACCCTTAGGGTTTTTAGGCACCTTTTTATTAGATAATTTTTTAAAAGAAGCTTATACTTCCAGGAAATTAGAACTAGAAAAAAATATTGAGAAAATTTTAAATAAAAATGTTGATTTAGGTGAATATATCGGGATTAGATTTTTAGGCATTTCTGTAGGTGATTCTAAAATTAATGATAAAAGAAATATAGAATCTGAAATCAAAGCCCAAAATGTATATTTGGGAATTATGCCTATTAGGTCTTTCTTAAAACAAAAATGGATAGTAAAAATAAGGCCTGATAATGCTGAAATTAATATTGATAGAGATTTTTTTAAAAGGGATAAACCTTACAAAGAAAGCAAAACTATTAAAAAATCTAAATTAAAATATGACTTGAATTTTTACATTAATAAATATTCAACTTTTAACATTAAAAAGTCAGGATTAGAAACAAGAGTAAAAGGTAACATTATTTACAAGTCAAGTAATAGACAAATCATTGCAAATATAAAATCCAATTTTGATGGGAAAGGTTTTCTGCAATTAAAGTTTAATAAAAAATTGAATAAAGATTTCTTAAAGTTGGAATTATTTTCTAAAGGATTAGATCTTAAGAGCTCTGAATATAGTCTTGGGGATAGAAAAATTAGCTTTAAAAAGGGAAAATTTAAATCTAACTTTAAATTTAATAAATTATCAACTGGAACATTTTGCAAAGGAGGGTTTTCTTTTAATAATTTAAAAATAAAACCAGAAGATTTTTCAGAGAATATAAATTCAGATTCAACTAGGTTTTTTTGTAAAGACAATAATTTAGTAGGAAATTCTGAAAACTTAAATTACGGGACTTTGAATTCAAACTTCAATCTAAATGTTCCGTTAAATAGAAGTTCTAATAATATTGATCTAAAAGGAAGTGTCAGATATGTTAATAGCTTGAATCCAGATATTAAAATATCGGGAAATCTTCCTTTTTGGTTTGATAGAACAGGGATTAAGTTTGGGGAAATAGATTCTAGTTTTAAGATAAATAGAACTCAATTATCTAATTTAAATATTTTCCGAAAAAATGATATTAGGGGTTTCGTTACTGCAAAAGGAGAATTAAAAGGAAAAATTAGTGATCCTGATATTTCAATTAAATTTAATGTTGATTATCCGCACTTTAAAGGGATTCGCATTAGAGAAACTTGGGAGGGAGATATTCAAAATAAAAACAACCAATTATACCTAAATATGAAAAATAGATACTCTCCTATTCCTTCATTTCTCTCTATAAAATTTGATTCTAATCTTAAATTAGATAATGTATCTTTTAGTAGAGTTTTCAATTCTAATAAAGGGAGCATAGAAGTAGTTAAAGAGAATAATAATTATATTTGGAAATCTGATAATTTTCCTCTTGATGAACTTGAATTATCTATAAGAAACAATCAATTCGATAGTATCAAAGGAATTATAAATGGTTCGGGATCAATATCTTCAGACCAGTCCAATTTTGGTGGGCGATTGGCTTGGAGTCTAGGTAAATATAGAAATATAGAGCTAGATAATTCGTTATTTGATTTCAATTTCAAAGAGAATTCTTTTAATTTCAACTCATCACTTTATCCAATTGATGGAGGAATAATTGAAGCAGAATATAATTCAAATAAAAATAATTTTGTTAATTTATACTTCAGCAATATCAGTACTAGTTGGACAATACTAACCGCCATTGATATTTTTAATTTTGATATTAAAAAAGTTACGCCAATAAGTAAATCAAATATATTGGATGATTTGGAAATAAATAAAGAAAATAATTCTTTTAGAGAGAGGATTGATTTTATAAATAACTTTGTTGAAAATAATAATGCGCAAGATGAGAAATTTAACTTACAAAAATATTTAAATAAATTCAGTAGTAGATATAATGCAAAAATATCTATTGAGGGCAATAGGCCAAGCAACTATAAATTAAATGCAAAATTGGATGGCTATCTTGATACCTCTAGAGATGATTACAAAAATAAAAAAGAGGAATTTTCTATTGATTTAGAAGGAGGATTCATAAAAGGTAAAGGTTTTTTAAGAATTAAAAAACTACCATTAAGTACTGCAAACATTTTTTTTAATCAACCAAAAGATTTTATAGGGGGTTTGGATATAGATTTATTTTATGATCTTGATACAAAATCTTTCTCAAGTGAGATTTATTCTAATAATTCATCAATAAAAAATAAAAAAATAGGAATTGATAAAGGACTAATTGAATTTAAAAATTCTATTTTTGATATTGATTTTTCTCTATTCACAAATGGCTCTGAAATCCCCATTAATATTGAAGGCTCAATTCCTATAAATAAATCGGATAATTTAGATCTAAGATTGATTGGTAATGGAAAATTTATTGAGTTACTAGATATATTTGCAGATGAGTACTTTACTTTTAAAGAAGGTGAAGTTAATCTTAGGATGATAATAAAAGGTAGTTTAAGTAAACCAATATTGAACGGTTTTATAGTAATTAAAGATTCCGAAATTGATTTTTATAAAAACATAATAAAAGATATTAATAGTTTGATAATTTTCGATTTTGATTCTTTAGAAATCAAGAATCTTAAAGCAAAAGCGGAAGATTCTGGAGATATATTTATAAGAGGATCTTTGCCTTTTTATGCTAAAAATGATGCTGTTTTATCAGAGATTAGTATCACAACGAATAAATTTAATTTGAAGACAGATAATTCAAATTTTCTAATAGATTCAGATATATATTTAAGTGGATCATTTGAGAATCCTGTTTTAGAAGGTAATTTATCTCTAAATGATGGATTCGTTAACTTAAATAGCAATAATCAAAATAACAAATCAGATAAAAATATTAAACGAACAGAATATAAAAAGGATTGGCAAGAACTCCACTGGAATAAAAATCAAAGTATTGAAATAATTACAAATGAGACAATTTTAAATTCAGTTTTTTTAGGAAAAACATTGCCTAATTATTTGGATAATTTGAGTTTTAATAATCTTAAATTAAAACTTGGCCCAGATTTTAAAGTTCAATACGCAGATATAATTCAAGCTTATTTAGATACCAAATTGGACCTAAATATAAACGGAAAGGTAGGTAAAGATTTAAATGCTAGGGGTTTGATTTATCTTAAAAAAGGAAGAGCCAACTTATATACGACTCCATTTAAACTTGATAAAAATAAAGACAATTATATTTTATTTGCATCAAGAAGTGGTGTTGTCCCTTTTATTAATTTTTCTTTGATTAGTAAAGTTCCAGAATCTATAATACCTATAAATGAAAATAATCAGGATTCAAATATCTCAAGCGATATCAATGCAAATGCCACTTCCAATAGCTTTGGATCATTTGGGATTGGTAATTCAAGGCTTATCAAAATTGAAGCATCTTATGAGGGATTTTTAGATCAATTATCTTTTGAAGATGAAAATAGAAGAATCCAATTAAGGAGTACGCCAAGTTATAACAGATCACAAATAATTGGTTTGATTGGAGGTAACTCCGCAAATTTAATAAATAGAGCATTTATTTCTCAACTCAATAATGCAGATGCTTTCAGTGAAAGATTTCAGTTATCTTTATATCCAGCCTTGTTAGAAAATAATGATTCTTTAAATAACATTTTTTCCAATGAAAATTTAGATATAGAAAATGATGGGCAATTATCTTCTAATGAGCAATTTTCTTCTCAAGCTTGGGTAGCTGAAATAGGACTTGATATTACTGATGCAATAAATTTTGCATTTCAAACTGTTCCAGGTAGAGATGACCTTTCACCCTTGGGAATTTTGACTTTTCAGGCCAATCCAAACTTAGAATTATTAGGTTCTTATGATTCTAATGGCGATTGGAAAAGTCAAGTTCAATTATTTTTTAGATATTAATTCAGAAAAAAGTTAGTTTAAAGTATCGTAAATTTGAATTATTATTAAATTAACTAAAAATTATTATGGCTAATATCTTTGAAGTCCCTCAACCAGGAAATGATCTCTTAGAAAAAGCTGATCAAGTACGTTTTGCATCAATAAAAATAAGTCAGACTAAAAATAATACTAGAATTAAAGCCTTAAATTTTATGGCTGATTATCTAGAAAAAAATACTAAAGAAATTTTAGAAGCTAATAGTGAGGACTATAAAAAAGCAGCAGAGAAAGGAATTTCAAAAGCGTTACTTTCTAGATTAAAGTTATCAAAAGAAAAATTAAATTCAGGAATTGATGGAGTAAGAAAAGTTGGAGACTTGGCTGATCCTGTAAATCAAGTGCAAATAAAAAGAGAGCTTTCTAAAGGACTGATCCTAGAAAGGAAAACAGTGCCTATAGGAGTAATAGGGGTTATTTTTGAGTCCAGGCCTGATGCTGTTATGCAGATTAGTTCTCTAGCAATAAGGTCAGGTAATGGAGTAATGCTAAAGGGGGGTAGTGAAGCTAATTTAACAAACTCTGCAATAGTCAATGCCTTACAACAAGGTTTATCTGCATTAGATCTTGATAAAAATGCAATATGCTTACTTACAAGTAGAAAAGATAGTATGTCTATGTTAAATCTCGAGAACCATATCAATTTAATAATTCCAAGAGGAAGTAATGAATTAGTTAAATTTATTCAAGATAATACAAGAATTCCTGTGCTAGGTCATGCTGATGGAATTTGTCACTTGTATATAGATAATGAGGCAAATCTTGAAATTGCTTTATCAGTCGCTCTAGACAGTAAAATACAATATCCTGCAGCATGTAATGCTATTGAAACTTTATTAGTGCATAAAGATATTGCATCAGTTTTTCTTGAAAAGGCGATACCTTTATTTAAATCTAATGATGTTAAATTAATCGGAGATAAACGTTCTGTTGAATTAGGGTTAAAGTATGAGGCTAGTCAAGAAGACTGGGAAACTGAATATTTGGATTTAATCTTATCGATAAAAATTGTTGACGATCTTAATGAGGCTATTACTCATATACAAAAATTTAGTTCAAAACACACAGATGGAATAATTACTGAAAATTCAAGTACTGCCAATAAATTTATGAATGTAGTTGATAGTGCAGGTGTTTTTCATAATTGCTCTACAAGATTTGCCGATGGTTTTAGGTATGGATTCGGAGCTGAAGTTGGCATTTCTACTCAAACTATGCCACCAAGAGGACCTGTGGGCTTAGAAGGTTTGGTAACTTATAAATATTTCCTAAAAGGTGATGGAAATATAGTTGATGATTTTTCATCTGGTAAAGCTATCTATACACATAAAGATCTTTAAAACTTTTGAAAATGGAAACTTTTTTAAAAATTGAGAATATTAAACTTTGGGCTAGGGTTGGTGTTCTTGAGAAAGAAAGGAAGTTAGGACAATTATTTAGTTTGGATATATTTTTGTGGACTAATTTTGAAAAATCTACCGTAAATGATGATATTAAAAAAACAGTTGACTATTCAAAATTAGTTCAAATTTTAAAAGATCAATCAAAGAAAATATATTGTTTCACAATTGAAAAATATTCAAACTCAATTTTAGAAATAATTGATCAGGAATTTAAGCTTTCAAAAATTAAAATTATTTTGACAAAATGTAATCCTCCAATTACTGGATTTGATGGGAAAGTGTCAATAGTAAGAATTCTTGAAAATAATTAAAAGTATTGGAAAAAAGAAATCCCATTATTTTGATTCATGGTCTTTGGAATACTTCAAGTATTTTTTCTTCCATCACCTCAAACCTTGATGATATTGGGATTGAATATTTTGCCCCTACTCTTAGGCATTCATATGGAATGACTTCAATTATTGATTTGACTAGTATATTAAACGAATTAATTATAGAGAAATATGGTTTAGAAAAAGAATTAGATATTTTGGGATTCTCCATGGGGGGAATAATTGGTAGGTATTGGATTCAAAAATTTAATGGATATAAAAGAACAAGAAGATTAATATCTATAGGTTCACCTCATAAAGGAACATTGATGGCTCAATTAATACCTAAATACCCTTTTAGAGGAATATCAGAAATGAAAATAAATAGTAAATTATTGAGAGAACTTGCAGATAATGATTTTTTTCTTGATGATATCGAGTGTATTAATTTCTTTACTTATTGGGATCTAATGGTTTTCCCTGGTTGGTGGACAAATTTAAATTTTGGAAAAAAAATATCAGTAAAAGTATATAAACATAGAAATCTTGTAAGAAATAAATCTGTGGTTGACAAAATAATCGATGAAATTACTATGTAGTTCCAGATAGACCTAAGTGTCTTATTAAGGAATCTGTTTGCGGCTCTCTTCCCCTGAATAGTTTAAATATGTCTAGTGGAGGTAAGCTTCCACCCAAACTAAGTATTGTATCTTTAAATTTCTTTCCTATTAACTTTAAATCTTGAGTGTTTTCTAGATCAGCTTCTTCGAACATTGAAAATGCATCAGCACTTAGAACCTCAGCCCATTTATATGAGTAATATCCTGCAGAATATCCGCCTGCAAATATATGACTAAAACAACAAAGAAATTGGTCTTCTTGAATTGGTTCAATAACAGTAGTTTGTTTTGCAATTTCTCTTCTTATTTCATCTGCTGTTTTACCCTCGTTTTTATCAATACTACTATGTAATCTTAGGTCAGTAATCGCAAAATGTAGTTGTCTAAGAGTAGCCATACCACAATTAAAAGTTCTATTCTTTAGGAGCTTTTCAAAATTTTCGTCGGATAATTTTTCCCCTGTTTTATAGTGCTTAGCAATATTCAAAAGTGTATTTTTGTGGAAACACCAGTTTTCCATGAATTGACTTGGAAGTTCGACTGCATCCCATTCCACATTATTGATACCAGCTGCTTGAGGAAGATTTACAGTAGTAAGCATGTGCTGAAGACCATGACCAAATTCATGGAACAGAGTCTGAACCTCTTCAAAACTCATCAAACTTGGTTTGTCTTTTGATGGCGGAGTCTGATTACAAACAAGGTAAGCTACAGGGAGAGTCTTTTTGCCAACATTATTTTTATTCAAACATTCATCCATCCAAGCCCCTCCTCTCTTTGATTCAGGCCGAGAATATGGATCGAGGTAAAAAGATGCTATTTTATTATCTTCATTATTGAGGATGTTAAAAAACAAAATGTCATCATTCCACTTAGGAGCCTCATCAGTTGCCTCAACCACTTTAATTTCAAAAAGCTTTTCGCTTAATCTAAATAAACCACTCAATACATCATTTAGAGGAAACCAAGGTCTCAAAGATTCTTGATCCAAATTAAACTTTTCCTTTCTAAGAAGTTCAGACCAATAACTAATATCCCATGGCTCAATATTCTGTGATTTTGGAAATCCATTGGCTTTAGAAAACTTATCGAGCGTTTCTAATTCGATTTTTGCGGTTTTGAATGCGGGTTCTCTCAATTCTTCTAAAAGGTTCTCAACATTTTTAATCTCTTTTGCCATTTTTGTAGACAAACTTAGTTCAGCCCAACTTTTATAACCGAGAAGATTAGCCTGTTTAGCTCTAAGAGATAATATCTCTTCAATGATTTGCGAATTATTTTTTTCTCCTTGAGATGCTCTACCCACGAATGCCTTATATAGTTTCTCTCTAAGGTTACGGTCTGTAGCATATGTCATAAATGAAGTGTAAGTTGGTATGTCTAGACTTAATTTCCAAGGACCATTTTTAGTGTTAAATTCGCCATCTTTTTTTAAGTGATTGTGTGCAGAAATTGCCATCAATTCAAGTACTCGTTCAGGAAGACCATCGACTTCAGATTTTTTATTTAATATCAAAAACCATTTATTAGTGGCATCAAGAACATTGTTACTGAAGTCTGTTGATAACTTTCCAAGCTTTTCTGAAATATTGTTGAAATTTTCTTGATCATTTTTTTGCAATGAAATTCCTCTATGTTGCATCTCAAGAATTTCTTTATCTAAAATTCTGTTTTTGATTTGATCAAAATTATTTGTTTCTTTAAGCTTGACTAAAGAATTGTAAATTATTTTACTTTGTCCGAACTTATTACTCAAGCTAATAATCTCGGGAAGAAATTTTGAATAAATATCTCTAAGACTTTCAGAATTATTTACTGAATTTAAGTGGCTTATTACACCCCAACTCCATCTAAGAATTTCATTGACTTCATTTAAAGGATTTATTACTTTATCCCAATTTAGATCATTTTGAATCAAGTAATTAGATAAATTTTTCTCTGTATTATTAAAATCTTCGGTAATCTTTTCAAGTACTACTGGGAATTGTTTTCTGATATTTTCGGGAGTGAAATTCTTAAATTCTGGTAATTCTCCATAATTAAAAATTGAAGTATCCATTATTAAAATAAATTAATTTACTAATGTTGTAATCACACCCACTAATTTAGCTAAGGTTAGTTGCTGACTGAGAGCATTGGTTGAAGATTCGTATAAATTTATCGCGATTTTAGGCCAAAAACCTATTACTAAAGTAGGTAATAATAAACTGAACCCAATTGTCAGCTCTCTACCATTCATTTCCTTAACTGTTGCTAGTGCAGGAATTCTGGGCCCAAAAAATACTCTTCTACACATGGATAGAAGATATATGGGAGTTAGTACTAGACCGATAGCTGCTATAAGAATTGTGATTGATCTAAAGATAGAGCTGAAGCCTTCTTGACTTGTGATACCTAAAAATACAGTTATTTCACTAATAAAACCACTCATGCCAGGTAGTGCTAGAGAAGCTAGAGAGCTTGCCAAGAAAAAAGCAAAAGTTATTGGTAAGACCTTTGCTAATCCACCCATATTTGGAATTGAAAGAGTATTTGTTCTTTCATAGAAGGATCCTGTAACGAAAAACATAGCTGCAGCGATGAGTCCGTGACTAATCATCTGAAGCATCGCTCCGCTGATCCCTAAAGCATCTACCGCTCCAATCCCCAATAGAACGAAACCCATATGACTTACTGAGCTACATGCAATTCTTCTTTTAACATTATCTTGTGCGAATGCATTTAATGCTCCATAGATTATATTAATGATTCCAAGAATGATTAATGCAGGTGCAATTTGGAGATGTACTTCGGGTAATATTTGAACGTTGAATCTTAAGAGTGCGTAGCCACCCATTTTTAAAAGTATTCCAGCAAGTAACATTGATACTGGTGCATTAGCCTCTCCATGTGCATCAGGTAGCCAAGTATGAAGTGGAAAGATTGGAAGTTTTACTCCGAAACCAATTAAAAATCCGAGATATGATAACAATGCAAGGCTGCCTGTTACATGTTTGTTGGTTAAGTCTGTAATATTTAAAGTAAAAGTTTCGCCATTCAAGGCAAGAGCTAAACCACTGATAAGTATTAATAAGGATGCTAGGGCTGTATAAAGAATGAATTTAGTCGCTGCATATAACTTCTTTTTGCCTCCCCAAATTGCAATTAGAAGATATACCGGAACCAATTCAAGTTCCCAAGCTAAGAAAAATAATAGGAAATCTTGAGATAGGAAAACTAGTGCCTGTGCTGAAGCTTGAACTAATAAAAGAGCAAAATATAAATTAGATTTTTTCTTGATTTTCCAACTTGCGGCAGCTGATAAAAATGTAATTAACCCACTCAAAGCTACTAACGGAGCAGATAAACCATCAACGCCAAGAGACCACTCTAATCCTATTGAGGGTAACCAGGAAGTTCTTTCTACCAGTTGTAAAGAGCTGTCTGAAGTATTAAATTTTTGGAAAAGAACGCCTATTATTAGTAAAAAATCTATAAATAAAAAACTTAATGAGATATTTCTTGGGAGTGTATTATCTTCTCCTTCCTTCGAACTCAAGAAAGGCATTATTAATGCCCCAATTATAGGTAGTAATACAATAGATGATAGCCAAGGAAAAGATTCTAAATTCATTTATGGAATGAATAATTTATTTATTCTAGTTGAAGTTGTACTAGCTTGAGACTATAACATTAAAAATGCCTAAGTAAAACTACTTACCCTGGATAGCGCTAAATTGACTGCCTTTTGTTTGAACGTTTAAGAATGGTGCTCTACTAGCTACACCTACCTTTTCCCATGCTCTTACCATTGCTTGACTAATGTCTTTACCATTTTCTTTTTTACACAATGCTAAGATACTTGGTCCGGCTCCACTAATTGCGCATCCCAAAGCTCCTGCTTGTAATGCGGCATCCTTTACATCTAGTCCCCCTTTAATAAGTTTCCATCTGTAGGGTTCATGTAGCTTATCAAACATTCCCTCTTTTATTAGTTCTTCATTTCCTGCTTTTAAGCCATTTAGTAATAAAGTAAGTGCCCCCATATTTGTAACTGCATCAGATATAGGTATATTCTTTGGCATAACCTTTCTTGCTTCATTTGTACTAAGACGAATCGCAGGTATTGCTACAACGGCTTTAATGGAATCGTGCCAATCACATCTTATGATTCTCCATCTTTGTGAAGAAGAGCGGGCGGTCAAACAAAGCCCACCCAAAAGAGAGGGAACTACATTATCAGGATGACCTTCTATGTTAATAGCAAGTTCAAGGAGTTTTTCTTTGGGCAATGGGGAGTTCATTATCGCATTTGCTCCAATTAGTCCAGCAACTATTGCAGTAGCACTGCTTCCAAGCCCGCGTGCTGGAGGCACTGCCAACTTAACTCTTGCTTCAAGTGCAAAAGAATCCATATTTGCACTCTCCCATACTTTTTGAGCCGCTCTAAAAACTAAGTTTTCAGGTCCACCTCTTAAATGATTACCATCTGTGCTTTCCATTATTAATTCAAATCTATCTCCACCACCTTCAATTCTTGTGAATGTAAACTCATTGTATAAATCTAGTGCAGCACCAAGACAATCAAATCCAGGCCCTAAATTAGCAGTTGTGGAAGGAACTGTTACTCTTATTTTTTTACCTACTTCAGGAATAGACATTCTCTTGTTATTAATTTTTTAAAAGCATTTTTGCTCTGCAGGCTGCACTAAAGAGTCCAAAGTCTTCATCTAAAATTACTTTTAGAGGTATTATTTTAAGAATATCTTTTAATCTTCCCTTATCAAAAAATTGTTTCATAAATAAATCTGATTTAAAGTTTTTGAAATGTTTTGGGGCAGTACCTCCTGAAATCCATAATCCACCAAAGCATAATTCTTGAAGAGCAATATCTCCCAATAAAGAGGCATAAGCGCCTAACCAAATCTTCTCTACTTCAATCATTAGCTGATCTCCCTCATTAGAGAGAGTACAAATTTTTTCTGGTAGTTTTTTTCTTAAAGCATCACTAATCTCAATTTCTTTAAAATATTTTTGTAGTGGATGGTCTTTGGCATCAGATTTGCTAAGTCTCCATTCGGCAATTCTTGATAAACCAGTTCCACTTATAATTCTTTCACAAGATATCCTCTCAACTTTTAGGTAATTCTTCAGCCAAATTTTTAATTCCCATTCTAATTTTGACTTTGGCGAGTACTCAACATGACCACCTTCACTAGCTAAAACTTTTACCTTTTCTCCTGATATTATGCCTCTTGAAATGCCCAAACCAGTCCCCGCTCCAACAATGGCATGCAAATCATTATTAGAACCTTCAAAATGGGATCCATCTTGGATAGTAGAATATTGATTTCCTTTTAAGTAAGGTATTCCATAAATTTGGACTGCGAAATCATTTATTAGCTCGCAGCTTTTGAAATTAAATTGGTTCTGTAAAGCATTTCCACAGATATCCCATGATAAGTTAGTAATTTGTGCTTTGTTGTCAGATAAAGGGCCAGCTACGGCGAAACATGCAGAAGAAGGATGAGCAATATTTTTGCATTCATTTTTGAGGAAATCTTCTAGGATTAGTTCAAAAGAATCCCAACAAGAAGATAAATATTTCTTTTTGAATATTAATTTGGGCGAATCCTCATTTATATTTTTTTTATACATTCCCAATAAAACCTTTGTACCTCCTAAATCGCAAGCGAGAAAATTCATATTTTTGAAATTATTCTGTTCTACCTTTTTTTTCTATTAATTCATCCATTAATTTGTAAAGATTAGGTAAATTGAAAATCCCTAAATTTGTCCCATCCAAAGCTCTTAAGGCGACCGAATCAATTCTTTCTTCTTTATCTCCAATAACTGCAATTAAGGGAACTCTCCCGAGAGTTGCCTCCCTTATTTTATATCCTATTTTTTCATTCCTAATATCAACTTTTGATCGGTAACCATTATTATTTATTGATTCATTAAACTTTAAACACTTTTCAATATTTCTATCAGTAATGCTTAATAAAATTATTTGATAAGGCGCGAGCCAAATTGGGAATTTTGCCTCATATTGTTCAATTAAGATTCCAATAAATCTTTCAAAGGATCCTAAAATTGCTCTATGAAGCATAACTGGATTCCTTTTCTCATTATCAATATCTACATAAGTTGCGTCTAATCTTATAGGCATTGAGAAATCAACCTGAATAGTTCCGCATTGCCAGACTCTATTAAGACAATCTTTTAACGAGAATTCAATTTTCGGACCATAAAAAGCACCTTCTCCTGGTTGGAGTTCCCATTTTAGATTTTTATTGTCAAGAGCTTTTGTAAGAGCCTCCTCTGATTTATCCCAAATCTCTTCACTACCTACCCTTTTTTCAGGACGGGTTGATAATTTGATAATGATTTCATTAAAACCAAAAGTCTTATAAACTTCGAAAACAAGATCTATAAAAATAGATACCTCTTCTTGAATTTGCTCTTCTGTACAGAATATGTGTGCATCATCTTGAGTAAAGTTTCTTACTCTCATTAATCCGTGTAGTGCACCAGAGGGCTCATTTCTGTGACAAGAACCAAATTCAGCAAGACGAATAGGTAAATCCTTATAACTTTTTAAACCTTGATTAAATACTTGAATATGGCATGGACAATTCATTGGTTTAATTGCATAAGTTCGATTTTCTGATGCAGTAGTGAACATATCGTCTCTAAATTTTTCCCAATGACCGGATTTTTCCCAAAGAGATTTATCAACAGCTTGTGGGGTTTTAATTTCTAAATAATCATTTTTTTTAAGAATTTCTCTTATGTATTTTTCTAGCACCTGGTAGATTGTCCATCCATTTGGATGCCAAAAAATCATTCCTGGAGATTCTTCTTGTATATGAAAAAGTGAATGTTTTTTCCCAAGTTTTCTATGATCTCTTTTTTCCGCCTCTTCAATTCTTGTTAAATAATCTTTGAGCTCTTTTTCTTTAGCCCATGCAGTACCATATATTCTCTGTAATGATTCATTTTCACTATTACCCCTCCAGTATGAACCTGATAATTTAAGTAACTTGAAATATCTCAAATGCCTTGTGTTGGGTACGTGAGGCCCTCTACACATGTCGATATATTCTTCGTGCTTGTATAAATTTATGAGACCTTCTTCAGGAATTCCTTCAATTATTCGTAATTTAAAAATCTCATCTCTTTTTTTAAAAGTTTTTATTGCCTCTTCTTTGGAAACTTGAAGAATTTTTACATCGTAATCTTTTTTAATTAAGCTGTTTATTCTTTCTTCAATCTTTATTAAATCTTCAGGAGTAAATCTGTATTCAGAAAAAATGTCGTAGTAAAAACCATCTTCAATTACAGGCCCAATTGCCATTTTAATATTGGGGTAAATCTGCTTAACTGCATGACCAATAAGGTGAGCAAAGGAATGTCTTATTATTTCAATTCCTTCTTTATCTTTTGATGTGATGATTACAACTTTGGAATCTTGACTTATTGGAATTGTTGCATCAAGAAGAACATCATTTACCTTCCCAGCAATTGTTGCTTTAGCTAATCCAGCACCTATACTCTGGGCAATTTCTAGAATAGTTACAGATTTTTCAAAATCCTTTTTTGAACCATCAGGCAAAGTAATTATTGGCATAATTTATTTCTCCATTTCAAAGAATCCCAATTTTGATTTAACTCTTTTTAAAGTCTGATTTGCTAAATCTTCAGCCTTTTCCTTCCCTTCATCTAGGATTTTATTTAATTGATAGGGATCATTAATTAGTAATTTATATTTTTTCTGAATAGGTTCTAGTGATTCAATAAGTTGTTCAGTAATTAATTTTTTAAATGTCCCCCATCCAGTCTCTGAGAATTCTTTTTCACATTGAGATATTTCTTTACCAGATAATATTGAATAAATCATCAAAAGATTTTTAGATTCTGGTCTTTCAGGGTTGTTAAATTCTATTCCTGTGTAACTGTCACTTTTTGCTCTTTTTATTTTTTTTGTGATTATTTCAGGAGGATCTAATAAGTTAATGCGACTCCCCTCATTAGGATCACTCTTGCTCATCTTTTTTGAACCATCAATTAAACTCATTATTTTTGAACCATTCTTCATGATGATTGGTTGAGGGATTTTTAAAATATTTTTATCCTTACTAAATCTGGCATTAATTCTCTGTTGTGCAATATCTCTGGCAAGTTCAAGATGTTGTTTTTGGTCCTCACCTACTGGTACGAAGTCAGCGTCATAAAGAAGAATGTCTGCAGCCATCAGTATTGGATAGTCAAATAATCCAATAGATACATTATTCCCTTGTTGTATGGATTTTTCTTTGAATTGAATCATTCTTTCCATCCAATTTATTGGGGTCATGCAATTTAATATCCAACAAAGTTCTGAATGTGCTGAAATCTGACTTTGGACAAAAATTGAGCATATTTTGGGATCTATTCCACAAGCGACGTATAAAGCCGCAGTAGAGATAGTGTTCTTGGATAATTCTTTGGGATTATATGAGGCTGTTATTGCGTGCAAATCAACTACACATAGAAATGTTTCATATTGCTTTTGAAGCGTAACCCAATTATTTATGGCCCCAAGCCAATTCCCAATATGTAAATCACCAGTTGGTTGAACTCCCGAAAGAATTCTTTTTTTATTTGCCATCCTCTTCTACTTCGCTAGATTGAATCTCTTCAGTTGATGTACTTTTAACAGGTCTTGCAAAAGGGTCAGGTGCTGTTTTTGTCTTTCCTTCATAAGGATTTTGTGATTGTCTACTTGGAGAAGAGTTTTTATTATTTTTTGCATATTCTGTGATTGATGCAATCAATTTTTCGTCTTTGATCATTTCGCTAAGTGTTCTAACAGAGAAACCCAAAACTGCAACGGTAGATCTTAATTGAAAGGTCTCTTGTATTGATTTAACAGCTTTCATTTCGTTATCACTCAATCTTATGCGGAATCCTCCTCCATCTCTTCTGCCGCCCGATCTATCTCTGAAATTAGATCTTTCATTGTTAGTACGACCTCTGTAATTTTCTTGTCCAGGATTATTGCTGAAATTTGAATTAGACATCTTGATTTTTCTTAAGTTATTTAAATAGTCTATTAACTTAGCATCTTGTTATGCAAGAAGTCTTTTAAAAAGGCTTAAATTTTTATCTTTTGATTAACGACTTATGAAATTTTGCTTTTCTCATTCACAACTTGCATTAAAATAAAGTTAGAAAAATAAAGTATTGTGTTTGATATTAGTAAAGACAACCTTTTAAAGGATTTCATAAAGTTTCCAAAAAAAAATCTTCTTTTTATCTTATTATTTTTAAGTTTTGGGGAATGGTTTGTAAGTGACTTAATTCATTTTGCAGGAGGTTCAATAGGATTTTTTGCTTTGTGTTTGGGGGGATATTTTTACTTGAAGAATGATAAGCCTAAATTTAATGAGCCAAATAATTTAGATGGTTGGATAAATTTATGCAATGAAGATTTAAATTTTTTTGAAGAACTTGAAGTAACAAATGAATTAGAAAAACAGAATTCAAAAAGACAAAAACTACTTGAATCGATTCTTAATAGATGTGAAATAGAAAAAATAAGTTGCATTGGACAAAAAGATTATCAAGGTTTTCAATCTTTTTTGAAAAGTAATTTTAAAGCAGATAAGTTTGACTTTGATTTATACGAAAAACTGCCTAAATACAATTCTTCTCAAGTTATTCCAGAAGAAGCTTTGAAAAGTGATGCAATCTTGTATTTTATAAACTTGCCTTTATCGGCAAATGATTTTTTGTGGCTAGAAAAGTTTCCTAAAAATATGCCAATCTGGTTGGTGGCTTTAACTTCCAACCAAATAGAAGCCAAGAATCAGATAGAAGACTTAAAGTCTCAAATTTCAAGTGACTTTTTAAACAAAATTATTACTTTTGATGTGAATAAAAATGAAATAACCAACATACCTTTTTCCTTAAGGAAGTTTTTCATAAGTTCATCTAAAAATATTAAAAATACAAAAAAAAGGCTCTTGAAAGAACTTCATGTTGAATGGCAATCTGAAATTGAAGGGATTAGAAGAATGCAGTTAAAAGGTATACAAAGAAAAAATCAAATTCTTGTAGCAACAACTGTTTTCTTATCTCCTATCCCATCAATTGATGTTATGGCAATGACAGTACTAAATTCTTTAATGATTAAAGAAATTAAGTCTATATGGGGATGTAATTGGTCTCCTGAAATTTTAGATAAAGTATCCAAAGAGATTTTAAAGACTGCAATTGCTCAGGGAGTTATTGAATGGAGTGGACAGACTCTAATTGGCATAACAAAATTACATGGCCCAAATTGGCTTGTCTCTGGAACATTTCAGGCTGTGAGTGCTGCTTATTTAACAAGAGTAGTATCAAGTTCTTTGGCTGATTTCATGGCAATAACAAAAGGTGTAGAAGAACCTGATTTAGACTTTATCAAGAAAAATTCTGAAAAAATTGTTGAAAAAGCTTTTGAAAAAGAAAAAATAAATTGGAAAGGATTTATTTCTGATCTTAGGAAACCACTTATGAAACTTTCATTTAGTTCATAATCTAATGATGAATGTTAAACATGAGAAAAAAAATTCTTTTTTTTAGTTTGTTGTTTCTTCTTTCTCTTACTTCAGGCTCATGTAAGAAAATATCAAATAATAATGAAACTAAAGAAGTGATACTGGCAAGTTTCACTGTTTTGGCGGACATAATTAGCAATGTTGCAAAAGATGATTTTATTATTAGATCAATAACTAAACCTGGAGTTGAAGTTCATGGCTACCAACCAACTCCAAGTGATTTGGTAAATGCCTCTAGTGCTTTTGTTTTTATTGATAATGGATTTGGATTTGAATTATGGGCTGAAAAATTTGTTTCTAATTTAAAAGTTAAAAGAATTACTGTCGCGGAAGATTTAGATCCTATTTTTATCAGTGAAGATTTTTATAAAGGGAAACCCAATCCTCATGCTTGGATTTCTCCAAAAAGAGGGATCCTATACGTAGATATTCTCGTGGATTCTTTATCAGAATTGAGGCCATCCAAAAGAACATTATTTGAAGAAAATGGAAAAATTTATAAAGATAAACTTTCTAAAATAGATAAAGAATTCTCACTTTTTATTAATAACTTAAATAAAGACAGGAGGTATCTAGTAAGTTGTGAAGGTGCTTTTTCGTATTTAACAAATGATTATGGATTAGAGGAAGTTTATTTGTGGCCAGTTAACGCTGAGAGTCAAATTACACCTAAAAGAATGGCAAGAACAATCTCACTAGTTAAAGAAAAAAATGTTCCATCTGTATTTTGCGAAAGTACTGTAAGTAACGAATCTCAAATGGTTGTTGCAAATGAAACTGGGGCTAATTTTGGAGGAAATCTTTTTGTTGATTCATTATCTGATGAAAGTGGCCCTGCTAGTTCCTATATAAAAATGCTTGAGCATAATTTGGATTTGATAAAAAAAGGGCTTTTTTGAATTATGGAAACAATCAATTATCAAAACTTTAGGATTGAGGCAGAGAATATTTGCGTAGATTACAACGGTAAGGTGGCTTTGTATGATGCCAATTTAAGATTGAAACCTGGCCAGATTTGTGGGTTAGTAGGGATGAACGGGGCTGGCAAAACAACTTTTTTTAATGCTTTAACTGGTTTTGTAAATATTTCAAAGGGAAAAATTAGAATAAATGGAGAGTCAGTAAGATCTGCTCAAAAAGATCAGACAATTGCTTATGTTCCTCAAAATGAGGGAATTGATAGTCAATTTCCAATAAGTGTTTGGGATGTAGTGATGATGGGAAGATATGGTTCGATGAATATTTTTAGGTCTCCTAGAGAGTCTGATGTTCAGGCGGTTAAAGATGCTATTGAGAGAGTTGATCTTACTGATCATTTATCTACACCTATTGGAAACTTATCTGGAGGTCAGAGAAAACGAACTTTTTTGGCTAGAGCAATTGCGCAAAGAGCATCAATATTACTTCTTGATGAGCCTTTTTCAGGTGTTGATATAAGAACTGAGAAACTTATCTCGGAATTATTTATTCAATTTAAAAATGAGGGGAAAACCATATTATTATCAACGCACGATATGATTCATGTCCGTGAATTTTGTGATTTGGTTCTTTTAATAAATAAAACTGTTGTAGCTTATGGCGAAACCTCTGAAGTGTTTACCCCTGAAAATATTACAACCACTTTTGGAGGGATCTCACCTGATTCCTTGTTTGGACCTGAATCCTAAATTTTAAATTGTATGGAGCTCTGTTCTTTTTTAACTTTAGATTCATTCATCAAAGATCCTTTAACTCATGATTTCATGAGAAAAGCACTTCTTATGAGTTCATTAGTTGCAGCTGTTTGTGGATTTCTATCAAGTTATTTGACTCTTAAAGGATGGGCTTTAATGGGAGATGCAGTTTCACATTCGGTAATGCCTGGTGTTGTGGTTGCTTATGCATTAGGTCTTCCTTTCTCATTAGGGGCATTTATTTTCGGGGTTGGTTCTGTTGCCTTGATAGGGTTTATTAAGCAGAAATCTAGGGTTAAGGAAGATACTGTTATTGGGTTGGTATTTACTGGATTTTTCGCTCTTGGAATCGTATTGGTTTCTAAGATTAAAAGCAATATTGATCTGCATTCTATTCTTTTTGGTAGTCCATTAGGAATATCACTTTCAGATGTAAAACAAACCATATTCATTTCTTTATTGGTAGTAATACTTTTATCAATTTTTAGAAAAGATTTAATGCTTTATTGTTTTGATCCTAGGCATGCAAAAACAGTTGGGATTAACGTGTTTTTTCTTCATTATTTACTGCTCACATGTTTATCTTTGGCAGCTGTTGTGGGCTTACAGTCTGTTGGAATTATTTTAGTAGTTGCAATGTTGATTACACCAGGGGCTACAGCATATTTACTCACGGATAAGTTCGATAATATGACGGTAATTTCAGTATTAAGTGCCATTATCTCAAGCCTAATAGGAATCTATGTTAGTTTTTGGTTTGATCTTGAAACAGGTGGATCAATTGTCTTAGCACAAACTTTTATATTTTTATTTGCCTTTTTATTCGCTCCAAGATACGGAATATTTAAGTTAAAGAAATTATTTAATGATTATAAATGATAGTGTTGGAAGAAACTTTAAATAAAAAATGGAATTGGTGGCCATTATTCCCCTTATATCCTTATGGAAAAAAGAAAACAATTTTCAGAGAATTAATTCCTGATCAAATATGGTCCTTGGAACAAATACAGGGACTTTATTATGTGGCGGTTCCAATAAGAATGACGGTAATAAAGGTTGATGATGGATTGATGCTAATAAATCCACTACCTCCGACAAAAGAATTAATAAATGAGTTAGAAAAACTAATTGCGATTCACGGCAACGTAAAAACAATAATTCTACCGAGTGCCTCTGGACTAGAACATAAAATCGGACTGCCAGCTCTTTCAAGAATTTTTAAAGATGCAGAAATTTGGCTTTGTCCTGGACAATGGAGTTTCCCCATAAATCTCCCACTAGATTTTTTAGGAATTCCATCAAAAAGATCAAGATTACTGTTTGAGGATGGTACTCCACATTCAAACTCCTTTAAGTGGTCTTCATTAGGTCCACTGAATTTAGGTCTTGGAAGATATCAGGAGATAAGCTGTTTTCATTATCCTACAAAAACTCTTCATGTAACAGATGCAATAGTTGGAATAGACTCAACACCACCTGAGATATTTAATTTTGATCCAACACCACTTCTTTTTCATGCTAGAGAGAGAGGAGATGAACCTTTGATTGACTCCATCGAGCAAAGAAAAAAAGGATGGAAAAGGTTAGTCTTGTTTTCTTCTTTTTTGAAACCAGGAAAATTAAATATTCCACCTTTAAAAAAAATATTTAAGTATTCATTCAAAAAAGACCTTAGAAATTGGAGATCTCATTTCGGTATTTATCCCTTTTCATGGGATGAAGATTGGGAATCCTCTCTTATTGAAATAATGGGTAAAGATACTCCTAAGATTCAAATTGCACCAGTTTTACAAAAATTAATTTTTCCGCGTTCAAAAGAAGTTTTACTTAAATGGTTAGAAAATATCAAGTCTTTTGAAGATATGGAATATTTAATTCCAGCTCATTTTACGGCCCCTATAAAATTTACAATAGAAGATTGTCAAAAATTAATTAATGAAATTAATTCCCAAAAGTGGGACAAACTTCCTGAGGATAATAAATTTTTAATGGGTTTATATAAAAAGTTGTTTGAACTAGGAATAATTCCTGAAGAAGTAAATCTTTAAAAACTATTCTTGAATAGACATGTTTTCATCATTTTTAAGAGTTTGTTCAAGCTCTTTTCTTTGCTCCATTTGTCTTAAGAAATATCCTGTCATCATTGCAGAAGATAATAAATTAGCAATGTTGTCTTTTGAAGATGTTATTTTTACATCAAATTGATCTGAAGGAAGCATTCCAAGAAGACCTTGAACATTATGTCTAATAATTTCTTGAATATCTTCACTAGCTGACTTTGCTACTCTTTGCAGAACTTCTGGAGATTGTTTTTGTAAATATTGGATTAGATCATTCTCATCGTTTGAATCATTATTTTCAGTAGCAAGAAATTCTGGATTAAACATTTCTACACCTTCAACATATGAAAACCCTACAACATCAAGTACCCATTAATCTAAATTATTAAGGGTAGGGAACCGAATAGGTCCAATTTTATTGAAAGGCCAATATCTAAAAATAGCTTTACCAATAACCTTTTCATAGGGTAAAAATCCCCAAATATGTGAGTCCATACTGTTATTTCTATTATCTCCCATCACCCATAATGATTCTTCTGGGACAATAAATGGGTCCATTGAATAATTAATATTTTTGTCAAAAACGTAATTGTTTTGAGCGATATCATTTAAGTAAAGGTTACCATCTCTTACTTCTACCTTGTCTCCAGGTATTCCAATTACTCTTTTTATTAGTGCAGTATCTGCTTCATAACCAGCATTAATTAATTGTTCCGGAACGTTAAAAACAACTATTTTATTTTTTAATTTTGAAAGATTTGATTTGGATGTGATTTTGGGAGTTAGTTTTTCAACAAGAATTTTATCTTGTATTTGAAGAGTTGGAAGCATTGAACCAGATGGAATCCATCTTGGCTCTATAACCTGCCATCGTATAATTAAAGCTATAGATATCCAGATTAAAAGATTTTTTAAATCCTTTATTATTGAATTTCTTTTTTCTTGAGTTGTAGACATGTTTTATTTAATTCAGTTATAAGGAAAATCCCAAAGCATTTATATAAATTATGACATCATCTATTGAATGCAAAAATTTTCTTAGAAGTTTACAACTTTTGAATCTTCTCATAAAAATAGGAGTTCAAAATTTAATAATATGTCCTGGAAGTAGATCAGCACCTTTAGCAATAGCTGCTGGAGAATTAAATAAGTTAGGACTTGTAAATATTTTTAATTCTATAGATGAGAGATCTGCGGGATTTCATTCTCTTGGAATTTCTGCTGCATCAGGGAATCTTTCTTTAGTTATTACGACTTCTGGGACTGCTGTAAGTAACTTATTGCCAGCAGCAGTTGAGGCAGACCGATCTTGTAAAGGTATTATATTTCTTACTGCTGATAGACCCTTAAGATTAAAAAATTGTGGCGCCAATCAAACAGTAAATCAAGAAGATTTTTTGAGTTCAGTCTGCAGAAGAGTTTTAAGCACAAATCTAAATGGACTTCATGAAACACAAGAAAATGAAATCTTGAATTTAGTTCGAACTATTGATAAACAAATATCAACCTTCCCTGGTCCTATTCATTTAAATATTCCTATAGATAAGCCTTTAGATATTTCATTTTTAAATAAAAAAAATGTTTTAGAGGTTTTTGAGAGAATTTATTTAAAGAAAAAATATATATTTCAGGAAGTTGAAATAAAGTCTGATAAAAACAAATTCTTCGAAATTTCAGAAAATTTAAATTTAGATAAATCCGGCATTATTTTGGTAGGTCCCTATCAAGGTTCCATAAATGATTTAACTTCTTTCAATAGGTCTTTAGAACGATTACAAGAGATTACTGGTTGGCCAGTATTTGCTGATCCTGTTTCAGGTGTTTATTCTGGTTTGAGAGGACTTGTCGTGAATTGGGAATTAGTCTTAAAAAAAAATAAAAATTCAATAAATTGTCATCAACTTTTGAGGATTGGCCCTATGTCATCCTCAATTGATTTGGAAAAGTTTTTAATAAACTTCAAAGGGATACAAATTCTTATAAAAGAAAAAAACCACAGAAAATTGGACCCTTTAAAAAAATCATTTGAATATGATTTTGGGCTATTAAATTTTACTACTCTCTTGTTAGAAGAATTATCAATTAAAGATAAAAACAAAAAGTCTCTTACTCCCATGGCTCTAGGTCTAATGGAGGAAGGCGAGCAGATTAAAAAAATTTTAAAAGAAAAAATTACTGATGATCATCAAATTACTGAGTATATGCTTGCAAATCTTGTTCCAAAACTTTGGCCAACTGAAAATCCTATAATGCTCTCTGCGAGTAGCCCGATTAGAGATTGGCTCACATTTTCAGAAAATGGTACTTTAACAAGAAATTGTTTCAGCTTTAGGGGCGCTTCCGGCATAGACGGTACTTTATCTATTGCATTAGGTATTTCTAGAATTAAAAATCCTCTACTTCTTGTGACTGGAGATTTGGCTTTTATTCATGATATAAACGGTTGGCTGATTGAAAATTCAATCGATATGAATTTAACAATTCTTCTAATAAATAATAATGGCGGAAATATATTTAATCGTATTTATAAAAAAAATTTAAAAGAAGATGAATTAAAAAAACTATTTCTTATGCCAAAAGAAATAAACTGGCCAAAACTCGCAGAGGGCTATCAAGTAAAGTTTAAAAGTGTGGCAAATTTTAAAAAATTACGAGAGGCATTAGATTGGAGCATTTCTATCCAGAAATCTGTAATAATTAAAGTTGATGTTGATCCAGAAAATGAAATTTGTGAAAAAAATGCCTTGCTAGAAAAAATAATTGGCAGTTAAATTTATCATTTTCTATCTTTTATAATTTGATTTCATGAAAGTATTACCTGGAAAAACAACTTTAAATTGGTCAGAATGCAAATCTTATGAGGATATATTGTTTCACAAATCAGATGACGGAATCGCGAGAATTGCAATTAATCGGCCTGAAAAAAGAAATGCATTTAGGCCACAAACTGTAGATGAACTCATTGACGCATTTAATATCGTAAGAAATGATGAAACTATTGGCGTAGTTCTCTTTACAGGTGCGGGACCTGACAAGAAAGGAATTTATTCTTTTTGCTCTGGAGGTGATCAGAGTGTAAGGGGTAAAAATGGATATAAAAATGATGAAGGTAAGCAGAGATTAAATGTACTTGAACTTCAAAGATTAATAAGAAGTTTGCCTAAAGTGGTTATTGCTTTAGTTCCTGGTTTCGCAATTGGAGGAGGGCAGGTACTTCATCTAATTTGTGATCTCAGTATCGCCTCTGAAAATGCAATATTTGGTCAAACAGGTCCAAAAGTTGGCAGTTTTGATGCGGGTTTTGGATCTAGTTATTTAGCAAGACTTGTTGGTCAAAGAAAAGCAAAAGAAATTTGGTTTTTGTGTAGAAAATATAATTCCAAGGAAGCTCTGAAGATGGGCTTGATAAATGCAATTACAAAGATTGAAGAATTAGAAGCTGAGGGTGTAATCTGGGCAAGAGAGATTTTACGAAATAGTCCAACTGCTATTCGTATTCTTAAAGCTTCATTCAATGCAGAGAATGATGGGATTGCAGGTATTCAAGAATTATCTGGATACACAACTCAATTATTCTATTCGACTGAAGAAGCTCAAGAAGGTAGAGATGCCTTTCTTGAAAAGCGTCCACCAGACTTTTCTGACTATAAGTGGACGCCCTAGTTTATTTTTCAAAAGAACTTTTTAAATAATTATCAATGAGAATTCTTCTTGCCGCTGCTGAATGTGCTCCAATGATCAAAGTTGGAGGTATGGGAGATGTGGTTGGTTCTTTACCTCCATCTTTGATAAAACTTGGTCACGATGTAAGGGTAATAATTCCAGGATACGGGAAATTGTGGCGTCTTTTAGAAGTATCGAATGAACCAGTCTTTAGAGCAAATACAATGGGTACTGATTTCGCCATATATGAAGCAAAACATCCCATTCATAGTTACGTGATTTACCTAGTAGGTCATCCAACATTTGACTCTGACCAAATATATGGAGGCGAAAATGAGGACTGGCGTTTTACATTTTTTGCTAGTGCTACTGCAGAATTTGCTTGGAATTGTTGGAAACCTCAAGTTCTCCATTGCCATGATTGGCACACTGGAATGATTCCTGTATGGATGCATCAGGACCCCGAAATTAGCACTGTCTTCACAATTCATAATTTAAAATACCAAGGCCCTTGGAGATGGAAACTAGAAAAAATGACTTGGTGTCCTTGGTATATGCATGGAGATCACACAATGGCTGCAGCAATGTTATTTGCAGATAGAGTAAATGCTGTTTCTCCCACTTATGCAGATGAAATTAAAACCCATGAATACGGCGAAAGCCTTGAAGGATTACTTAATTACATTTCAGGTAAATTAAGAGGAATTCTCAATGGCATAGATCTTGATGAATGGAATCCAGCCAAAGATCCAGTTTTACCTGCAAAATTTAGTATTAAGAATTTAGAAAATAGGATAGAAAATAAGAAAATTTTGCAGAGAGAAATGGGGCTCGAAGTTAATCCTAAAAAATATCTTTTAGGTATGGTTAGTAGGCTAGTGGATCAGAAAGGAGTTGACTTACTCTTACAAGTTTCAAGAAGACTTTTAGCATATACTGATTCACAAATAGTTGTTTTAGGGACTGGAGACAGATATTTAGAGTCAGGATTATGGCAACTTGCATTAGATTACCCAGGAAGATTTTCAGTATTTCTTACCTATGATGATTCTTTATCAAGACTTATATATGGTGGCTCTGATGCATTCTTAATGCCAAGTAGATTCGAACCTTGTGGTATTAGTCAACTCCTTGCTATGAGGTATGGTTCTATTCCAATAGTAAGGCGAGTGGGAGGTTTAGTTGACACAGTTTTACCTCATGATCCAGAAAATAATAGTGGCACGGGTTTTTGCTTCGATCGCTTTGAACCTATAGATTTCTACACATCTTTAGTTAGGTCTTGGGAGGCCTTTAGGCATAAAGATAGTTGGGAATTATTACAAAAAAGAGCAATGAGCCAAGAATTTAGTTGGCAAAGATCTGCACTCGAATACGAAATTATGTATAAAGATGTTTGTGGAATAAAGGAACCATCTCCAGATTTTGCTGAAGTTGAAAAGTTCTCTTATGGACAATCCGCTGATCCATCTTTAAAAAAAGTATGACTTAATTTTTTAATGGAATTCTCTTTATCAGAATTAAACAATGTTTTAGGGAATATTAAAAATCTGAGCAATGGGGAAAGAGATTTTTTAAATTTTAAAAATATAAGTATTGATAGTAGAACTTTATTAAAAAATGATCTTTTTGTAGCTATAGAGGGTAAAAATTTTGACGGACATAGTTTTCTCCCAGAGGTTCTAAATAAAGGAGTTAAATCTGTAGTAATTAAAAAAGGGATGCAAAGATTACTTCCTAGTAATTTTCCTTATTGGGTTGTAAATGACACATTAGAGGCATTTCAAAAATTGGCGTTGCTAAAAAGAAAAAAATTAAATATACCTATTGTTGCAATCACTGGTTCAGTGGGTAAAACAACAACAAAAGAAATGATTGGTGGAGTTTTAAATAAACTTGGAAGAATTAAATTATCTCATGCAAATTTCAATAATGAGATTGGAGTAGGTCTTACTATTCTTGCTACAGATATTGAAGATAAAGTTTTAGTTCTTGAGATGGGAATGAGAGGTCTTGGACAGATTGAGAATTTATCTAAATATAGTAAACCCGATATTGCAGTTATTACTAACATAGGCTCAGCTCATATTGGATTGTTAGGCTCGAAAGAAAATATCACTTATGCAAAGTGTGAAATTAGTAAGTTCTTAAATCCCGAAGGAGTTGTAATAATTCCAGCAAATGATCCATTCCTAGAGAAAACTCTAAAAGAGTTTTGGAAAGGTAGAGTGATAAAAGTAAAACTATTAAATTTAGAAAACCAAAAGGAGAGTTTTAAGAAAGATGATAATTTGCGAGGATTTTATGATCCTTCGAACAAAACAATTTTGATTGAAGAAAATACCTTTGAAATTTCATTTGAGGGATTTCACAATGCTTCGAATTTCTTACTTGCTTATGCAGTTGCAAAAGAGCTTGGCATTGAATTTGCAAGTTTTAATAAATATGATTTTGCAAGCTTAGGAGGAAGGAATAAAATTCTTAAATCAGTAAAAACAACAATATATGATGAATCATATAATGCTTCGCCAGAATCAGTAAAAGCATGTATTAAAACCCTTCTTGAAAAACCGAGAAATAAATTTTTCATATTTGGAAGCATGCAAGAATTGGGAGAAGAATCTGAAAAATATCATAAAGAAATATTCAACTTAATAAATAATTCAGACATAGAAAAATGTTTATTTATTTGCGATAAAAAAAATGAAAAAATTTATACCAATTATCTAAAAGATATGAAAAAATTTTTAGTTTTAAATAATATTGAAGATGTACCTAAAGAGATAAACAAATCTACAAAAAAAGGTGATTCTATTCTTATAAAAGGTAGCAGATATTGGCAGCTTGAAAAAATTATTGAATTAATTAATTAGATTAAGATTTCTTTCTTTTCCAATTCTCTATATTTACTTGCTTAGTTCTTGATATTGCTAATGAATTATCTTTGGAGTCTTTAGTGATCACTGAACCAGCTCCTGTTGTTACTGATTCACCGATATTTATTGGCGCTACAAAGACTGTATTTGCACCAATACTGGAATTTTTACCAATTTTTGTTTGATGTTTTTCTTGACCATCAAAATTTGCAGTAATAGTGCCTGCTCCAATATTTGTAGATTGACCAATAATAGAATCGCCAATATAACTTAAATGGTTTACTTTAGTTTCTTCCTCTAATTGACTATTTTTGATTTCAACAAAATTACCTATTTTGCTAAAGGAAGATATTTTGGAATCAGGTCTTATATGACTGTAAGGGCCAATTTTTATATAATCCATTATTTGAGAAGCATAAACAGTAGAGTTTGAAATTTCACAATGTAATCCCACATTTGAATTCTCTATAAAGGTATTTGGTCCGATAATGCAATGACTATTTATTTTGGTATCACCTCTTATATGTGTATTAGCTTCTATAATTACGTCTTTACCAATTTCGGCTTCTTCACTAATTGAACAACTTGCTTTATTTATAAAAGTTACACCATTTAGCATATGCTTTTCTTTAATTGAATTCTGAATATTTTCCTCGCACTCTGATAGTTCAATTCTGTTATTGATTCCTTGAAGTTCTCCATTATCTTCTACTTCGAGGCTTAAGGAATTGTTCAGTAAAGATACTGTATCTGTTAAGTAAATTTCTTTTTGATTATTATTGCTTTGCAAGCTATTAATTATGTTTGACAAGTTAACCCAGTTAAAACAGTAAATACCAGCATTTATTAGAGGATTTTCTCTCTCTAGATCATTGCAATCTCTTTCTTCAACAATTTTCTCTATAAAATCACCCTTCAAAAAAACTCTGCCATATCCATGAGGATTTGTTTTCTTTGTAGTAATTAATGAAACATCAGCATTTTTTGAATCATGTAAATTTAAAAGCTTATTTAGAGTCTCAGTTTTGATAAGAGGCACATCCCCATTAAGCACCAAAAGTTTCCCTTCATTATTTTCTATGGCTTTGCAAAGTACCTGAATAGCATGACCAGTTCCTGATTGCGGCTCTTGGATAACAAATTGGATTTTTTTATTATTTGGGATTGACTCTCGTACTTCTTTTGATTTGTGTCCGGTAACTACATAAATTTGATCAGGATTTAATTCAATACATGAATCAATCACTCTCTGCAAAAGACTTTTGCCAGAAATTTTATGTAAAACCTTTGGCAATGAGCTTTCCATCCTAGTGCCCTTACCTGCAGCTAATATTGCAACACTTAACATGTTTTTTGAAATATATATATAAATCTAACTCCTGAAGGCCGACTTCGTCATTCCCCACTTCTCTCTCCATTTCTTAGTAGATACTAGATTTGATAATAATTGTTCCTCTAATCTTTTCTTAATAATATCTTCTTTACTTGAGTTTAAATTATGATCTTTGTAAGGGATACTCGCTTTTGTTAAGAGATGTTCCTCTTCCATTACAGACAACTTCTCAAAATTGAAACTGGTATTCAATTTATTCTTATCAAATTTTGATATTGCGACAGTTCCTTGACTCCAAAAAGTTCTGTCATTCAAACTTGGTTTAATAGTAAAAATCTCTAATCCAAGATTTCTTAATGTCTTTCTTACTGCTGCTGAAGAAGAATAAGTTATTAAATAACCCTGAGAATTGAGCTTTTCTGACACTTTAGATAAAAATTCAATTGTCCATACTTGAGGACATTTTTGGGGAGAAAAACCATCTAAATAAATTAAGTCGAATTTAATAGATGAAGGAATAAAGTTGATTTTTTCTCTAGCATCACCCCACAAAAGACTACATTTAAAAAAATGATCCTCAAAGTAATCTTTTCGATACAATGATTCAAATATTTTTTTAACTTTTGGAGCCCATAATTTCAAGAAAGATTTATTTTTGAGTGAATATTCAAGAGGCTTTTTATCAATCTCTAAAGCATACAAATTTAAATACGATTTTTGTTTGATTAATTCATTCAATAAAGAAGCCGAATTGTATCCTAAACCAAAACATATATCCAAAACATTAAGAGATTTGCCCTTAAATCTTTGCAAATCAGAGGGAGCTGTAAACTTTAATTTTGTTTCCTCAAAAGCCCCCAATAAGCTATGGAAATTCTCTTGAAAAAATAAACTTCTTAAAGAGTAACTCCCGTCTTTTGTTAAAACTTCAATTAATTTAGACAAAAAACTTTTTTAGTTAATTAGTTAGCTTGGCAAGATCATCCCAAAAAGCCGGATACGAGACGCTAGCTGCATCTGCTCTCATTATTTTTGAGGTGCCATTAGCAAGAAGTGAAGCAATAGCGAGACTCATTGCTACTCGATGATCTGTCTCACTGTCTACCTCCGCAGAATAAAATTTTGATTGACCATTAATGATTAAACCATCCTCTTTTTCTGTCATTTCAGCACCAAATTTGTGCAACTGTCTTGCCATTACTTTTAATCGATCTGTTTCCTTAACTCTTAATTCTTGTGCATCCTTAATTTCAGAAACTCCATTGCAAAAACATGCAGCTACTGTAAGGATAGGAATTTCATCTATAAGTTTTGGGAGAATATCTCCTTCGATAGTGAATGATCTTAGATTTTTTGCAGTCTTTACTTTAATGGATCCTATAGGTTCTCCCGCAATTATTGATTTATCTAAAATCTCGTAATTGCAACCCATTGAATCCATTACATTTAATATTCCAGTTCTAGTGGGATTTAATCCAACATTCTGTATTAAAACCTCGGAATTTGGAATAATAGATGCAGCAATCATCCAAAAGGATGCAGAACTTATGTCTCCAGGGATTAAAATTCTCTGACCAATTAAGTTGCTTCCTGACTTGATAACTATATTTCTTCCTAATTCTCCTCTGATACTTATATCTGCTCCAAATGCTTTCAACATTCTTTCAGTATGGTCTCTTGAAGACGCTGGCTCAATTACAGAAGTTGTTCCAGAAGCTTTGAGACCTGCTAATAAAATTGCAGATTTTACTTGAGCGCTCGCTACAGGGGTTCCAACAACACATCCTTTAAGTTTGTTCCCATTAATTGAAATTGGAGCTTTGTTACCTTTTTCCCTACCATAAATTTTGCCCCCCATCAAAGATAATGGTTTACCAACTCTCCCCATTGGTCTCTCATTTAGAGAAGCGTCTCCTGTTAAAATAAAGTTTTTGCCTTCTTGACCCGATAGTAACCCCATTAATAATCTCATAGTGGTTCCCGAATTCCCACAATTTAAAATTTCTTTAGGCTCTTTTATTCCATCAAGACCCGTGCCTGAAATCGTAAAAGGCTCATCTTTTTTTATTTCTGGTATATTTACGCCTAATTTTCTAAGACAATCAGCAGTTGAAAGTGGATCTTCAGAATGTAAAAACCCCTCAATTTTCGTCTCACCATGAGCAATACTTCCTATTATCAAAGCTCTATGAGAGATAGATTTATCTCCAGGTACTTTTATTTTTCCTTTTAAATTACCTCCACCTTCTATAGTGCGGATATTATTCATTTTCAAATTAATACTTGATAGAATTTTATAAATAAAAATTTATAAATATCTTATCAATAAGTTTGTTTTTAAAAAAAAAATAATCAAATTAAGTAACTGTTTTCTATAATAATTCTAGAAGAGGATTTGATCATTAATCTCACTTATTATCACGTCGCAAAGGATGTCCCCGAAATAAGTCCCGATATAGCAGTTGTTATTGATGTTTTAAGAGCTACAACAACAATTTCTTGGGCTTTGAAAAATGGAGCTGACTCAATACAAGTTTTTGCAGATTTAGATTTATTAAAAGAATCTGCAATTAAGTGGCAAGCAGATGAGAGATTAATGCTTGGAGAAAGAGGCGGAAAGAAGATTGCAGGCTTTGATTTAGGAAATTCTCCTTTATCAGTTACAAAAAATGTTGTTAATGGCAAAAGACTATTTATGAGTACCACAAATGGGACTAAATCATTACAAAAGGCACAAAATGCAAAGCATTTATTTGCTATGGGACTTCCAAATAGGAAAGCAGTTGCCGAAAAAATCATTTCATTAAAAAGTGAAAATGTTTTAATACTTGGTAGTGGTTGGGAAGGCTCATATTCACTTGAGGATTCTTTAGCTGCCGGTGCTTTGGCCTCATACTTGGAACAGAACTGTGATTTTGATATTCATATTATGAATGACGAATTACAGGCTGCTTTGGCACTCTGGGATTTTTGGAAAAATGATATTATGAAATGTTTAAAAACAACAACCCATGGCAAAAGATTGACAAGTCTTGGAGATTATGAGGATGATTTTAAATGTTGCTCTGAACTTGATTGCTTAGATATTGTTCCAGCTCAAGTTGAAAGAGGTGTGATTCGTGCCTCATGATTTACGAATCGGTTCACTAGGAGTAAAGTCTTGACTGATTTTTTGGTAGCTGCATTGCAAATTACAAGTACTTCAAATGTTGAAGCAAATTTTGTTGAAGCAGAAGAACAGATTGAATTAGCTGCCAGAAGAGGTGCTGAGTTAATAGGATTGCCTGAGAATTTTGCTTTTTTAGGAGAAGATAATGAAAAACTTAGATTGGCTTCTGAATTGTCACTGAAGTGTGCAAATTTTCTCAAAACAATGTCACAAAGATATCAAGTATTACTTTTGGGAGGAGGTTATCCTGTCCCTGCTGGTGATGACAGTCATACTTTTAATAGGTCAGCACTATTTGGTAAAGATGGACAGATTTTGGCAAAATACGACAAGATTCACTTATTTGATGTTGATTTACCAGATGGAAATTTATATAAGGAATCATCTACTATTTTATCTGGAGAGGAGTATCCACCTGTTGTAGATATCCCAGGTTTATGCAAAATAGGATTGTCGATTTGTTACGACGTTAGATTTCCTGAACTATATAGATATTTGTCTTCGAATGGTGCAGAGCTAATTATGATTCCAGCAGCGTTTACAGCATTTACGGGAAAAGATCATTGGCAAATCTTATTACAAGCAAGAGCAATTGAGAATACAGCATATGTAGTTGCTCCAGCTCAAACTGGGATTCATTATGGGAGAAGACAAAGTCATGGTCATGCGATGGTTATTGACCCATGGGGCACAGTCTTGTCTGATGCCGGAAAAACTCAGGGAGCTGCAATAGCACCTGCTGATAAGGAAAGAGTTAAGAAAATTAGAGAGCAGATGCCAAGCCTTAAACATAGAAAGAATAAACTGTTTTCAAACTAATGATTCAGTTTTTAGATAAAAAACTTTTTCGTTTTTTATCCGTTTTTTTATTCTTAAATTCTTTTGCCCTACCAGTCAAATCTTCAAGTGATCTGGCGGCATGGGCGATTAAAACTAATGGGGTCTTAGAATTAAAAACTAAATCAAATACAAATTTAAAGGCATACTTTCAAAAGGCTAACCAAATATCTGGTGATAGATTTTGGGTAGATTTTCCTGGCGAATTAAAAAATCCAAGAATAATAAAAGGTAATGGTCCAATAAAAGAAATTAGATTAGGTAAACCAAATAAGGGTAATACAAGACTAGTAGTTGAATTTAAAGAAGAAACTTATTTGAAACCATTGACTTGGCAATTGGTTGGCATAGATCAAAATAGGTGGAGAATTAAACTATTTAATCCAAAATATCCTTTTAAGAAGATTGGTGAAGGTGTAGTTGAAAAGAAAAAAAGAAATTTCAAAGCAAATCAAAATTCAATATATAAGAAGAAAAGCGATAATGATTATTTGAAATTACCAGAAGTTAAACGAAACAAGTTTTTTGTTGTTATAGATCCAGGGCATGGAGGTCCTGACCCTGGTGCAATAGGTATTGGTGGTATTAGGGAAACAGATGTTGTGCTGGAGGTTTCTAAAAAAGTTAAAAATTTACTTTCTAGTAAAGGGGTACAAGTAAGGTTAACTAGAAGAAATGAAGTAGATTTGGATTTACCTCCAAGAGTTTCCTTCGCCAATAATACTGATGCAGATATCTTTGTAAGTATTCATGCAAATGCCTCAAGAGGGAAAAGAAGGGATATTAATGGGTTGGAAACCTTTTACTATAGAGGTTGGAGAGGTAGATTACTCGCAAAAAAAATTCAAAAGCAAATTCTTAGAGTTTCTCCTGGGAGTCCTGATCGAGGAGTTAAACAAGGTAGATTTTACGTTATTAAAAATACTAGGATGCCTGCAGTTCTTGTAGAAATTGGTTTTTTAACAGGAAGGTTAGATGCAAGAAGATTAGAAAAAACAGCTCATCGTAAAAGATTAGCTTATGCAATCGCAAAAGGTATCCTTGAATATCTACATAAAGCAGGGTGAAGTTAAAAATAGGTATATTTGATAGTGGAATAGGAGGTTTTACTATCCTTAATTCTTTACTAAAAACACGTAAAGATATAGAGGTTTTTTATTTGGCGGATACTAAAAGAATCCCTTTTGGTAATAAAAAATTTATAGATATAAGGTTAATTGCAAAAGAGATTTGCAATTTTTTTGCAGATAAAAATTTGGATGCACTTTTAATAGCTTGTAACACCACAAATGCATGTGCGCTTGATATTCTTGAAAATAACTTAAGAGTCCCTTGTTTTGATCTTATAAACTCAGTATCAGAAATAGTTGATAAACAAATAATTGGTGTCATAGCAACACAAACAACAGTAAGATCTTTATATTACAAAAACGTTATAAATTCAAAAAAAAAGACGTTGAAAATATTTCAGCAAGAGTGTCCAGAATTTGTATCCGAAATTGAAAAAGAAAAGCTTGATTTTATTAAATTGAATGATCTTGCTGATTTGTATTTAGGACCACTATTAAATGAAAATATTGAAGAATTGATACTTGGATGTAGCCATTACCCTCTTATTTATGACTTTTTAAGAAAGAAAATAAACCCAAATATAAAAATTATTGATCCATCAGAAGCATTAATAAAAAAATTTAATAGATCTTTTGCTATTCCAAAAATTAACGGCTATGAAAGTCTTTCTTTCGAAAATCTTAATTTTTTTGTCACTTCAGGAAGAGATGAATTTTCAAGAAAACTAAAATTTTGGCTTGGAATTAATAAAGAAATTAGGTTGGTAAACCTCCGAAGTAATGTTTGATTCTTTAATATATAAATGAGGTCAATCATGAATACAGTAACAGAGCTACTACAACCAGTTGAAAATGATCTTGATGATCTTATTCTTGAACTGAAAAATTTAATAGGTGCTGGTCATCCAATTCTTCAAGCAGCAGCGGAACATCTTTTTAGTGCTGGGGGAAAAAGACTGAGGCCAGGCATTGTTTTATTGATTTCAAAAGCAATATCTTCTGAATTTCGTTTAACAAATAAACATAAAAGACTTGCTGAAATAACTGAAATGATCCATACGGCATCTTTAGTTCATGATGATGTTGTCGATGAAGCGTCAACAAGAAGAGGTGTTGACACAGTTCACAGTAGATTTAATACCAGAGTAGCTGTTTTGGCTGGCGACTTTTTATTTGCTCAAGCAAGTTGGCACTTGGCAAATCTCGATAATGTAAATGTAGTTAAATTACTTAGTAGAGTAATAATGGATTTAGCAGAAGGTGAAATCAAACAAAATTTAAATAGATTTGATTCGGCTCAATCTTTTTCCAAATACATCAATAAAAGCTACTGTAAAACAGCATCATTAATTGCCAATAGTTGTAAAGCCGCTGGAGTTTTGAGTGATCTCACTGATGAGAAATTAACATCGTTGTATGATTTTGGCAAAAATATTGGTCTAGCTTTCCAAGTTGTAGATGACATTCTTGATTTCACTGGAAATGATAAACAACTTGGGAAACCTGCGGTGAGTGATCTTGCTAGCGGCTATCTTACTGCACCAGTTTTATATGCTTTAGAAGAAAATAAGAAATTGTCTGTTCTTATAAACAGGGAACTTTCTGAAAAAGATGATTTAGGTGAAGCTCTTAATATCATTATGAACTCTAAAGCTATCGAAAGTTCTAGAAAACTTGCCGAAGATTTCGCAATGCTCTCTAAGGAAGCTATAGTTTGGATGCCTGACTCAGAGTACAAGAGAGCGTTGATGGCTCTCCCGGAATTTGTTCTAAGCCGCATATATTAGATTTATTAAAAATAAATTTCCCCAGCTAAATTAATATTAAAATTTTGGAAAACCATAAATTTTTCGACTAAATTTATTACGCATAGATTTATTTAATGTCATTAGATAAAAAAAATTCAATCAATAACATACTCGAAGAAAAGAGAATTTTCTCTCCATCAAGAAAATTTGCCGAAAACTCAAATATTAGTTCTCAAGAAGAATTACTAAGTCTAAAAAAACAAGCTTCAGATGATCCTAATTATTTCTGGGAATCTTTTGCAAAATCTGAATTAGATTGGTTTGAGCCATTTCAAACTGTATTAGATAACGAAAATGCGCCATTTTTTAAATGGTTCAAAGAAGGGAAACTCAATATTACATTTAACTGCTTAGATAGACATGTTAGAAGAGGGATGGGAGGAAAGACTGCACTTATATGGGAAGGCGAACCTGGAGATAGCAAAAAATATACTTACGAGGAACTTCTAAAGGAGGTATGCAAAGCAGCTAATGCATTAAAAGCAATTGGTGTAAAAAAAGGAGATTTGGTATGTATTTATATGCCTATGATTCCTGAGGCAATGTTCGCGATGTTAGCTTGTGCAAGAATTGGCGCGCCTCATTCAGTTGTCTTCGGAGGATTTTCTTCAGAAGCTTTAAAAGATAGATTAATTGATGGAAACGCCAGGTTTGTTATTACTGCTGATGGTGGCTTTAGAAAAGATAAGGTGATTGAACTTAAGAAAGCAGTTGATGCAGCCATTGAAAGTGGGGCAGATAAAGTTGTTGAAAAAGTAGTTGTTGTTCAACGATCCCAAAAAAATATTTCGATGGTTGATCATAGAGATTTTTGGTGGCACGAATTATTAAAAGATCAACAAGATCATTGCGAACCAGAAATAATGAATAGCGAAGATAGACTTTTTATTCTTTATACTTCAGGCTCTACTGGAAAGCCAAAAGGTGTAGTTCACACTACAGGTGGTTATAATCTTTGGTCCCATTTGACATTTAAATGGATTTTTGACTTAAAAGATGACGATATTTACTGGTGTACTGCTGATGTTGGTTGGATTACAGGTCATAGTTACATAGTTTATGGGCCTTTATCTAATGGTGCTACAACCTTAATGTATGAGGGAGTGCCAAGACCCTCAAATTTAGGTGCTTTTTGGGAAATTGTTCAAAAATATAAGGTTTCTATTTTTTATACTGCACCAACTGCAATAAGAGCATTTATGAAGTCGGGGCGTGAAATCCCTGATAAATATAATTTGGAGAGTCTTAGACTTTTGGGCACAGTTGGAGAACCAATTAATCCTGAAGCATGGATGTGGTACAAGGATGTTATTGGTAAAGATAAATGCCCTATTGTTGATACTTGGTGGCAAACTGAGACTGGTGGTGTGATGATAAGTCCCTTGCCTGGAGTCGTTGCTACAAAGCCAGGTTCAGCTACTTTCCCATTGCCAGGAATCGAAGTTGAAATCGTCGATAAGAATGGAGATAAGGTTAAGGAGAACGAGGGTGGCTATTTAATTATTAAGAAACCTTGGCCAGGAATGATGAGAACAATTCACGGAAACTCAGAGAGATATTTGGAGAGTTATTGGGAATATATTTCCTTTAAAGGAGAAAAAAATGTTTATTTTGCTGGAGATGGAGCACGCATTGATGAAGATGGATATATATGGATTATGGGAAGAGTTGATGATGTCATAAGTGTTTCAGGACATCGATTAGGAACAATGGAAATAGAATCTGCTTTGGTAAGTCATAAATCAGTTGCAGAGTCTGCAGTAGTTGGCAAAAAAGATGATTTAAAAGGTGAAGTTATAGTTGCTTTTGTATCTCTAGAGAAAGACGTGAACGGTTCTTCAGAATTAGTAGAGGATTTAAAGAAACATGTTGTTAGTGAAATTGGAATTATCGCAAAGCCTGAAAAAATTATAATTTCTGACTCTCTTCCGAAAACACGTAGTGGAAAAATTATGAGGCGAATTTTAAGATCTTTGGCTGCTGGAGAAAAAATTAGCGGTGATATAAGCACTCTTGAAGATAGTTCTGTTTTGGAAAGGCTGAAAGAATTATCCTAATCAGATTCATCAATTAAATTAGAAATTTTTTTTATAGTATTTCTTTTGAATTGATCATCGGCCCAGTCTCCCAAAAAATTTTCTCTTAGTCCTGAGCTTGCAATTATAGTGTGTGTACCTCTTAACATAACCCCCTTTGAATTGTCTTCTTTTCTTGCTTTCAGACAAGAAAATAATTTATCTGTTTGATCTAAATCGTCTGAGTTGAATTTTATTAGGAAGTTATTTTTTTGATTATATGTTTTTTCAATTAATCGCAAAGTCCTTTCAGGACTTGGGCTGAATTCACTATTGAATTCTAATTTTTGAGAAATTTGTTTCAATAATGGAATAGATTTGTTAGCACTGAAGTTATTAAAACTTATTGATATGAATTTTTCGCAATTTCTTCCTCCATCAGGGGAAATTAGATGAAGTTTGCAGCCTAGGCTATGACCAATTCTTATTGAAGGAATTGATGCTCCTATTCTTTTGGATAAAGATATTCGGCAATTCTTGAAATCCCTCCATGCTTTAATAGCAAGTTGTTGGTGATCAAATTGTGGAGTGTATTTATATGCATGTACTGCATAGTTTTTATTAATTAAACTCTCTATGAATCTTCTATAAGTTAAATCCGGTTTAGAAGCTAGATAACTTCCACCAATAAATTCCACAATTTTTTTAGGATTTGAAGGCCAATAACAAAAATTATTAAATTGATATTTTGTAAAAGTCATCCTTCGTAAAATAAAAATGTTTCGAGAATTATTTTCTAATCATGTTTTTTAATTTATATTAATTTAAGAGAAATTTTTATTAAATGCGTCAAGATAAATAAATAGAGTTTTAAGCTAATTGGATCAATCTAACAAAAAAGAATTAAATCAATTAGATATTCTTCAGGATCAAGTTGTCAGTTATCCCTATGAAGAGAGTGTTGCTAATCAAAATAAAAAAATTGAAAAAATTTTAATTCTTGATACTGAAACAACAGGTTTAGACGAAAATAAAGATGAAGTGATAGAAATAGGTTGTATTTTGTTTGATGTGTCTTTTAAGAGCGTGCTTTCACAAGTTTCATTTTTATTCCCAGTTAATCATAATGAAGCCGAACATGTGAATGGTATATCTGCTGAAGTAACTAATATCTCTCAACCATGGGAAGATGGATTGAATTTCTTTCTTAAACTTGTTGATTGTTCGGATTTCATTGTCGCGCATAATGTAGAGTTTGATAAGAAATGGTTTGGGAAAGGAAGATTACCTAAACTTAATAAAAAATGGATTTGCAGTTTAGAAGATATTAATTGGTCTTTTCAGAAATCACTAAAAAATAGACCCTCAGTAACTGATCTAGCTTTATCTTTTTCAATACCAGTTTGGAATTTACATAGAGCTTTATCTGATTGCTTTTACATATCTGAGGTCTTCAAAAAATGCGATAATTTAGATGAACTTTTACTTAAAGCTACCGAACCGAGATTTTTATACAAGGCGCTTATTAGTTACGAGGATAGATCTTTAGCTAAAAACGCTGGGTTTAGATGGAATAGTCCTGTCCAAGGAGCTTGGTCAAGAAAATTAACTACTGATGAGGCAAAAAATCTTGATTTTAGAGTAGAGATTTTGAATTAATATTATATAAATTTTTGTCTCAGAAAATATTTAGCGAATTTTACAAGGCATCCATTTATTATCCATTTTATGTGCTCCAACACATCCGTATTTTGAGGCAGCATCTTCAGCCTCTTGTTTAGTGTTAAATATATCTGAAATCATATTTTCCTTATTTGAATTTGAAATTTGTTTGGAATGATTATGATGATTTTTATGAGAATTAGGTGAATACTCCCATATTCCCATAGTAGTAACACCGGCAGAGATAATTCCCATCCCAACTACTGATAAATTGACTATTCCCATTGCTACTGCACCAAACGAAAATACACCCATTGGTACTACCCCAATACTTATTACTCCCATTGGCACTATTCCTATTGAAACTATACCAAGAGGTGCTATTCCAAAAGCAATTTTTTTTGGCTTTGTACCGCAATGCTGATTCTTTTGACTTTTATTAATTCCCAATAGTTTTTCTAAATGTTAAATTAAAATTGTCTCACAGAATAACTAATCAAAGATTAATTTCTAGAGGAATTAAAAATTTTGAATTATTTTTTAGAACTTTGAATAACTTAAAAAATCTAAGAGGAACAGTAGACTTATTGCCTGATCAATTAATAAAGTGGCAAAACGTTGAGAAAATTGTATTGGAACAGCTTTCAAGAGCATCCATCAAAGAAATAAGAACACCAATACTGGAAATGACCGAGTTATTTATAAGAGGAATTGGTGAAGGAACAGATGTTGTCAGTAAGGAAATGTATACATTTCTTGATAGGGGGGAGAGATCCTGTACTCTCAGACCCGAAGGAACGGCATCAGTCGCACGAGCGTTAATACAAAATGGAATATCGTCTAATCCTCTTCAAAAACTTTGGTACATGGGTCCTATGTTTCGATACGAAAGACCTCAAGCAGGCAGACAAAGACAGTTTCATCAGTTAGGCGTTGAGTTTATAGGGCATGATTCAGTTAGAAGTGATGTTGAAATTATTGCTTTAGCTTGGGATATCTTAGGAAAATTAGGAATAAAAGATCTCAATCTAGAAATAAATACTTTAGGTGATATAAATGACAGATCAAATTTTCAAAAATCCTTTTTAAAATGGCTAGAAATAAATAAAGATATTCTAGATTTAGATTCTCAGAACAGGATTACTAAAAACCCTTTGAGGATTTTGGACTCAAAGAATATTCAAACAAAAAAAGCTCTTGAAAATGCACCAAGATTATTTAAATTTTTATCTGAAAAAAGTCATAACAGATATTCAGACTTAAAAAAACAATTGGAGATTTTAAAAATACCTTATGTGGAAAATTTTAATTTAGTAAGAGGTTTAGATTATTACACCCATACTGCTTTTGAAATCACTAGTGGCGCTTTAGGTTCCCAAGCTACAGTTTGCGGTGGAGGAAGATACGATGATTTAATAAAACAAATGGGAGGGCCAAATACCCCGGCAATTGGATTTGCTATTGGTCTAGAAAGATTAATTCTACTAGCAGGAAAAGATCTTGAAGTTCCAAGAAATACTGATATTTATATTATTAATCAAGGCTTAGTTGCTGAATCATTAGCTTTAGATTTATCTAGAAAATTAAGAAATTATGATTTGATAGTTGAGTTGGATTTAAGTGGAGCCTCATTTTCTAAACAATTTAAAAAGGCAAATAAACTAAAATCTAAAAGTATTATTGTAATTGGTGATGATGAGGCAGTTAAAGGTGAATTCATTATAAGGCTCTTTGATCAATCAGGTATTGGGAATCAAGAAGAGGTTATATCTTTTGAGAATGATATTGAATTGGAAAAATGGATAAATAACAATTTACTTGCAAAGTGATGCTCTTACAGTTCGTGATAATATTTCTTTTTATATTTATTTTCTTTTATTTAAGGAATTTTCTTAGATTAAATAGAAAACAAAAAGTTTTGAAGGCTAAAAAATTAATAACTTTTAATAAAAAGAATCTTAATAAATGGATGAATTTAACTAAAAAAGAAAGATATAACTTATCTAAACAAGATTCTGTTAACTATATGGATAGAAGAAAACTTTTATTAGAAGAAATTAGAACTGAATATAAGAAAATATCTAGAAAAAATTCTGAGCGGAATATTAAGAAAAAATAATTATGGAAAATTACTGGACTTCGAATAAAAACATAAATGGATTGAGACATTTTGTTTTAGTAAATGAGACTAAAGAAAATGGAAATATTAGTTTTTTAATGGTTTCTGTCCTTGATTCTGAAATTAACCTAACAACTACATACGAAGAATTAATAAATAGTGGAAATTGGCACAAGGGTTGGATCAATCTTTCAAAGCATCAATCTATAACAGAAGAATACATTAACTTTAAATCCATCAATAAAGGAGAGGGTATCGATGAGATATACATTAATGAAGATTCTTTATTTAATATTTCTTAATTTGATATAAATCTTTCAAATCTCTCTCTAATTGTAAATACTAGGTTTTTTGTTACTTAATAATTATTTAAAAGTTTTACCCCTTTCAAAAAAATAAAATTAACGTTATCAAGGATTAATAATATTTACTTAATTCAATGTTAGGGGATAGGGATATGTGGAACTCATCTGAGTTGACCGCTGAAAAACTAGGAATAACTGAAATTAAACTTTCTTTTTTACGTGAAAATGGAATACTTAAGCCAGGGATTCATTGGAAAAGCTCCCCACTCGGTCAGAAAAAACCTTGGAAACCTAGAGCCCTTTACAATATAAAAATGTGCAGACAAATAATTAACAAATTTTATTCTGAAGAAAACTTTAATACCGCAGCCTAAAAACTAAATATATTTTTTTGATTAATTTGAAAAAATATTTAAAATTTTTATTCAATTAGATTCTCATCCTTACACTCAATTAGAGTGTTTTGCAAAGTTGGATATAAGTTAATCATATTTATATATTGCTTTGATTTTCTGTATGATTTTGCAGCCTTTTTGTAATGAACTTCCGATTTCATTTCTAGTGAAAATTTTCTAGAAGACTTTTGAGAAGTAGTCATAATATTAGATGTCTTATTCCATATTTAATAATTGTTTGAGAATGAGGCAATAAACAGGATGGTTTAATGAAACAAAACATCGTTTAATGTCAGCAAAATGAAATTTTTTAAACTTATTTGAATTGAAAATACTGGTTTATTTTAAAAAACTTATATCTCTGAGAAAAGTTTTTCTACATTAAAACTACCTTCTTTGCTCTTGGATTTCCTTATGAAGATTTTTTGTTTAGTGATAGCTAGGATTACTAACCTTTACAATTTTGTTATGAATTCAACTGTTTGGTGAAATATAAAGTATTCTCAAAACGTTTAAGCTAATCAATTCCTAAATGCAAACCTATGGTAATCCAGATACCACCTATGGATGGTGGGCTGGTAATTCAGGTGTAGCAAATCGCTCAGGAAAATTCATTGCTGCTCATGTAGCTCATGCAGGATTAATCGTTTTCTGGGCCGGTGCTTTCACCCTTTTCGAACTTTCACGATTTGACCCAAGTGTTCCAATGGGACACCAACCTCTTATCGCACTTCCTCATTTGGCGACCCTAGGAATTGGGTTTGATGCTGATGGAGTAATGATGGGAGATACAAAGCCTGTCCTCGCGATAGCAATTGTTCACTTAGTTTCCTCTATGGTCTTAGCAGCTGGAGGACTTTTACATTCTCTTCTTCTTCCCGGAAATTTAGAAGATTCTGAAGTCGCAAGAGCAAGAAAATTCAATATCGAATGGGATAATCCTGATAAATTGACATTTATTCTTGGTCACCATTTAATTATTCTTGGATTTGCAGTTATTCTTCTTGTTGAATGGGCTCGAGTTCACGGGGTTTATGACCCAGCAATTGGAGCAGTAAGGCAAGTTGAGTATGATTTAAATCTAGCCGAGATTTGGAATCACCAGACAGATTTCCTTCTGATTGATGATTTAGAGGATGTGATGGGAGGCCATGCTTTCTTAGCATTTGTTTTAATAACAGGGGGCTCCTGGCATATCGCAACCAAGCAGGTTGGTGAATATACCAAATTCAAAGGTAAGGGTCTTTTATCTGCAGAAGCGGTACTTTCATGGTCCTTGGCAGGTATAGGTTGGATGGCAATTATTGCTGCTTTCTGGAGTGCATCTAATACAACTGTTTATCCAGTTGAGTTTTTTGGTGAACCACTTGAATTAAAGTTTAGTATTTCTCCTTATTGGGTTGATACTGTTGACCTCCCTGATGGTACTTATACCTCAAGAGCTTGGTTAGCTAATGTTCACTACTACTTTGGATTTTTCTTTATTCAAGGTCACCTATGGCACGCTTTAAGAGCTTTGGGCTTTGACTTTAAGAGAGTTACTAATGCTATTAGTAATATTGATAGCGCAACAGTTACACTTAAGGATTAATTCCTAAATTTCTTTATTAATATTAAAAGGCTCCTCTAACCGGAGCCTTTTTTATTTGAAAAATTTTGTTTATTAATTTAGATTTATTAGTATATGTTATTGAAGTCATTGAATATTATTTCTCTACAGGATAAAAATATTTTTTCAAATTCTATCTATATAAGTTTTTTGGGATTTTTAATTATAATTTTTTTCTTGATTTTTGGGAGGAGATTAAAACTGGCTGTTCAGCTCGAGAGATTTGGACTGCCAATAGCAGTAATATCAGGAATTTTAGGCATATCTATAGGTCCATTTGGAGCGATACACTTCTTGCCCAAAGAAACAATTAATGTTTGGAGTAATTTTCCTACTCCTCTTTTATCATTAGTCTTCGCAACTTTAATGATGGGAAGACCCATCCCAAATATAAGTGGTTTAGTTAAACCTATTTTTAATCAATTTTTACTTGCTCTTTCACTAGGTTTCGGACAATTTTTTGTTGGTGGTTTAGTTGTTAAATATTTTTTGCCCCCAACTATGGATACTAATCCTCTAATGGGATGTTTGATCGAGGTTGGTTTTGAGGGGGGGCATGGAGCGGCATCAATCATCGGAGAGAGTTTTAATAGATTAGGTTTCCCAAATGGTTTAGATCTCGGTCTGGCTATGGCGACAATGGGTCTTTTATCATCTTCCTTATTGGGCAGCATTTTTATTTTCCTTGGAAGGACTTTTGGTATTTCAGATACAGAGGAAATTTCCGAAAAAAAAGATAATCAAAAAGAAAATACAAAGATAGGGATTTTTGCGGATTTAAGAATTTTGATAATAAATCTTGGATTCTCTGGTTTGGCAATTTCTTTTGGTGTTTTATTACTTAGATTTTTAAAATATATCTCAAATCCTTTTGGTGACTTTTCTAGAGAAATTATTTTTTCGCTTCCAGTATTCCCCTTTATTCTAATAGGTTCGCTCCTTATTAGATATATTTTAGAGAAAACCAAAAATACAGAATTTATTTCAAATATTTTGCAAAGAGAGATTGGGATTTTATCTACTGATCTATTGATTTTTTCGGCTATGGCAAGCTTAGATATTTCTATTGTTTTTGAAAATTGGAAAATAATCTTAGTTTTTACTGTTTTTGGGTTACTTTGGAATTTAATTTGTATTGCTTATTTTGCATACTTTATATTTGATGATTACTGGTTTGAAAAAAGCTTGATAGAGTTTGGAAACTCTACAGGTGTAGTTGCTTCAGGATTACTTCTCTTAAGGCTTGCAGATCCCAAAAATATTTCTAGAACTCTCCCAATTTTTACATCAAAACAGCTATTCGCACAATTAGTTCTATCAGGTGGATTTTTCACAGTTTTGGCACCTTTGATGATTGCAAAAATTGGAATAGATTATTGGACAGAAATTTGTGCTGTAATTACATTTGCAATTCTTCTTATTGCATATATTTTTAATAAAGGAGAATTGAAAAAATCTCTTTAATAACTCTAGAATATTCTTATAATTATTTTTTATTTTTTAAATGTCATTTGCTTCCTACGATATTCCGCCTCAAGAAAATAAAGGGAAGTGGTTTAGGAGTCATTTACTTGGGAGGGAAATCGAACTCGGTGAATTATATAGTCTTGGTTCAAATGATTTGGATTTGCTTATGGCTGAGACTGCTGAAATAAGAAGCGACCTTGATTTTAAAGAAAAGAATATTGGTAAATTTAGAACTGCAGGATATTTTTTGGAGTTAGCACGGATAATTGAGAAAAGGAAGTTATTAGAAAGCTAATTTGAAGGAAAATAATTCTTTCTAGAATTTGGTTCCCATAATTCGTACTTATACATTAAGGATTTAAATTTTCCATTATTTTCAAAAGAATCCAGCCAGTTTTTTATTGAGGGTTCTAAATAATCTGTCCTTTTTTGACTTTCACAAGCGATTCTAAATTGTCTTATAAAAGGCCAAATAGACCAATCAGCGATTGTGGGGCTATCTCCAAAAAAGTATTTGTTTTCTGCAAGTAGTTCGTTACACCTCTTGATAAATTTAATCGCATTTGTGAAATGAAATTCTTCGTTAATATCGTGATATCTTGTCGAATATTTAAATCGATCTAAGTGATATTTGAATTCGTTATCGTTTTCATTAATTATTTCAAAAATATCTTTCTTTTTATTATCAGGTAAATAAATTAATTTAATGTCCCCCCTTTTTGATTCTGAGAGTGCCCATAGGATTATTTCAAGACTTTCTTCAATAACTTCACTATCTTTTTTAATAAGTATTGGAACGGTTTTTGTCTTTGATTTATTAAGAAAATCAAGAGGTTTATTTTTTAAATCAATTTCTCTTATCTCTACTTTTATTTCACAAATTAGTAGAGCCCATCGAGCACGAATTGCATATGGACATCTTCGAAATGAATATAAAATATCGTTTGTCATTTTGTAAAAACTTTTAATTTCTCTGATTCTTTTAGTATTATCTAAGTAGGAACAGTATCAATTTTACAACGCAAATGTCGGGATATGTTTACCTTATTAGAGTGGGAGACCTATATAGAATTGGGAAAACGGATAATCTTGAAAAGAAAATTAAGAAATTAAAACCAGATGAATTATTAACATCAATTATGACAAAGGAGCCAGAAACTCTTGAAGCAAGATTACTAAGAAAATATAAGTCCGAAAGAATTCCTGAAACAGGTTATTTAAAGCTTTCTAAAAGACAAATTAGAGAATGCAAAAAGCAATTTGAATTAAAGGGAAGCTTACCTCACACTTTAGATGCTGAAGTTTCCATTACTCTATTTGCATCTTTTTTATTGTTTTCATTAAGTTCCTTTATTTTTAATTATTTAAATTTTGGATTTGTAAAAGCTATATCATATTCTTTTGGAATGGCCTCTCTTCCAATGGTTGTATTATTTATTACAGGTAGTTTTGGGGGATACTTTTCTGAAGATTTATCTCTTTTTTCACTGTTAACTAATCGAATAAAAGGTTTATTTATTGCAATTGCAATGCTCTCAATGGCTTACTTAATTTTTAAATTAGGTTAAATTTCATAATTGCAATTTAAGGCTATTTCAAATGGTACTGATTGGGTAGGCAACTTCAGAATAGTTGAGCATATTTCAGCAATATCTTCAGGCTGTGTCATGCTTGATTTGTCTAGGGAAGAGATGTTTTGGGCCATTTCAGTATTAACCCAACTTGGGCAAATTGCTGAAATCCTTATATTTTTATCCCAACCTTTATTTTTCATTGTTTGGCATAATCCCATCAAAGCAAACTTTGAAGAAGAATAAGCTGCTAAATCCCCTTTAGATCTTTTCCCACTCATTGAAACTAAAACAATAATTCTTCCTCTGCCTGAGGCGCATAGATGATCCCAAGAAAGCCTACATAAATTCCAAATTGCCAAAAAGTTGATATTAAGTGTATTTAAAATGTCTTCTTCATCGCCATCTTTGAATAAAAAAGGAACTTTCGATAATACTCCAGAACAATTTATTATTGAATCAAATCCTCCAAATTCATCTACGGTATTTTTTATCCAATTTTCGGCTGATATTTTGTCTAATGCATCATATTCGTTAATTATAATTCTCCCTTCTTGCCATTTTTTTGGATCAATAACACTTCCCTTTAATGATTCTAGATTTCTTATGCCAACACTAATTCTGTTGCCTTCTTTTAATTCTTTGTGAGCAATATTTAATCCAATTCCTCTACTAGCTCCGCTTATAAGTATTGTCCTCATTTTGAAACTACATTATATATTTGGAAAAATTATCCTAAGCAACATTTTAAACTCTCTTCCATGCATAATCATCAGACCTTTCTTTACACTCCATGGAGCCTTTATAAACATTATGCACATCGCATATACAATCTCCCTTAAGGAGAGAGTATCAGTTAGAAAACCATACCATTGATTTTTAGGTAGTTGGAAGAAACTGCCAAAAAATTCTCTCAATAGTTTTTCGTCAAACCTCATGAGTTTTTCTAATCCAAATTGGTAAAGTGATTTCTTTCTGATTAATTCTTTTGACCATAAAGCTTCCCAACCTTTTCTTGCAATATGATATGTACTAAGATTTTTGTTTTTAATTCCTTCTGCTATAGCTTTTGCTACAAGTGGAGCTCTTCTTAAAACATTACCAATTAAGTATCCGGATGCAGGATGTACCATTGAAGCAGCACCACCATATCCAAGTATTTGTTGTTTGAAATCTGGTATTGGCATATTCATTGGAAGAAACAAACCAAGCTCTTCGTGTTGCATGCTTGTAATAGATATATTTCTATAAGATAACCTCTTCTCAAGTCTCTCTTTTAAATTTTCCATTGTTAGAGGATTTACTAAACCAAGAGATGTTTCCTCAAGAAAATATTTCCCATTTCCCATATCCATTGCATATAGAAAAGTAGGCGGTTCTTTTCTTTGCTCTTCATTAAGATGGTCATTTCTATAATCCATTAATACAAACTGTCCTTTTTTCAGAGGAGGTTTACTAAAATTACCCACTATTCCATAACAAGTTTGTACTGCTAAAGGACCACAAGATTTTAATTTAAGAAAAACTGGATCATATCCTGTTGCATCTACTACTAATCTTGCAGAGTAAGTATTGCCATCTTTTGTAGTTACTGTACTTTTATATTTTTCATAATTTATTTTGTTTGCAAAGCCTTGATGCCACTTAATAAAAGACTTATTGCATTCATTAAACCAAAAATTGTGGAGTTTCTTCTTATCAAATAGTCCATAATCTAGAGAATGCTCTGTGGCTTTGTTCTCGTCGTCCTGTTCTTCTAAAGCACCATGCCCAAAAAAACTTACAGTATTCTTCCATCTATATTCAAGTAAATCCTGAAGCCCAAGTTGATCAACTTCTTCCCCCCAAATACCATAAGTGTTTGGCCAAGGTTCATCTGGTCCATTTGGAGAAAGAACTTCAACATCTAATTTTTCCTTTCCTAAAGCTGATGCAATTGCCATGCCTGCAGGCCCTGCACCCAAAACAAGAACATCTGGCATGCTTTCTTTTGACATTAAATATAAATCTTATAATTAAAGAAATTTAGGTAACAAAGTATTATTTCTACTATTTGTTTTGTATATTTCATCCAATACTTGTAATGAGAGTAGATTTATAATAATCAAATTACTCAATTACTAGTGACTAAGTTTTCAGTGTTTTAACAATAATTTATAAGATTACAAAATAAAAAAACTAACATATTTTTTTTTATTATAAAAAAATATAGAGAAATTTAAATGATTAAAAATAAAAATATTTTAATAACTGGAGGTAATTCAGGAATAGGGTTTTTTGCCATTATTAATTTACTAAAGACGAAAAATAATTTATATGTTGTTATAAAAAACGAATTTAGAAAGAATCAATTTCGCAAAACAATTGAGAAATATTTTGATAAAAATTACCTTAGTAAATTTTTAAATATTATTGAAAATTGTGATCTTTCAGATTTAGAGAATATTGAAAAAATTAGGGTTTATTTTGATCGTAAAAAGATTTTTTTAGATGTGATTGTTTTAAATGCAGGATTGCAATATACAGGTTCTTTTTACCCTAAAGTATCAAAACAAGGCATAGAGCTAACTTTTGCGGTTAATCATCTTGCACATTTTTACTTGGTTAACATGTTAAAAGATTTTGTGAGAGATAATGAAGAATCAAGAATCATTATTACATCATCAGATGTTCACGATCCTAAAAGCTCAGGTGGAAATATAGGAAAGAAAGCAGGGCTTAATAACCTAATTGATTTTAGAAAGAAAGTTGCTGGTAAATTTTTAAATTTTAATGCTGATGAATCCTATAAAAATAGTAAGTTATGTAATATTTTGTTTGCTAAAGAACTTGTAAAAAAATTAAAAATATCCTCTAGTAAAATTTCTGTAATTACTTGGGCTCCTGGCCTCGTAATACCAAATGATGATTCAGGTTTCTTTAGATACAGCAAAGGTTTTAATCTCTCTGGATATTTTATTTTTTCTAAAGTTGCAAAAAATATTTTAGGAATTTCTGAAAGTGTAGAAAATGCTGGTAAGATTCTATCTGAAATTGTTTTTGATTCAAATTTTAATAATATTGGTTACGTTCATTTAAGTAATAAACTTATATCGTTTAAAAAACATAAATTAGTTGAGAGTAAGGTTAGTGATGAGGCAAATAATTCTGAGTTGGCTTCAAAACTCTGGATTTTAAGTGAAGAGATTTGTAAATCATTTGGCTTTGTTATTTTCAATATTTAAGGTTTGTGTTGGGAATGCAAACTCTATATTATTAACTGCAAATTCCTCAATAATTCTTAAATTTATAGATTGTTGAGCTTCCATTGCAGCCAAATAATTATTTGTTGGGATGTAATAAACAAGTTCGAAATTAAGACTGAAGTCGCCGAAATCTGTGAAATGACATCTATCAAAAGAGGCATCTTTTGTCTCTTCAACTATTTTTTTAATTATTATTGGAATCAATTTCATTAGTTTTGGAGAGGTTTCATAAACAACTCCCAATTTATGCACTAACCTCCTTTTTTCCATTTGTGCGTAATTTGAAATTATTCCATTTGTTAGGGCGCTGTTGCTCATTACTATTACTTCTCCATTAATACTTCTTATCCTTGAGGATCTTACTCCCACTCTCTCAACCATTCCAAGGACTCCATCAGATTTTATAAACTCACCTTTTTGAAAAGGTTTATCAAGCAAAATTGTTATATATTCAAAAAACTCCTGAACTGGATCTTTCAAAGCTAATCCTGCTCCAATACCCCCGGCACTTAGTAAAGCCCAAATAGCAGTCATCTGAACACCTATATTTTGTAAGAAAAATATTGAGCCAATAGTCCATGTTAATGCCTTTATCAATGGAGTCAGTGAAGATACCATTGAACTAATTGAGGAATCATTAATTTTAGATATCGATTCTGTTAAAGATCTTATTAAAACTTTGTTGAGAGCTTTTATGATAATTATTAATATAAATAATTTCAGAATATTTAATAAGACAGAGATAAAAGTTATTTCATCAGTAAAAAAATAGTCAATAGAAAAATAAAATGAGAGGAGAAAACCTATAGGTTTTATAATTCCAGAGATCACCTCAAAAATAAAATCATCGAAATTTGTTTTTGTTCTTTTGGAGATCTTTTTAAAAAATATTTTTGAGAGTTTAGAAATTATTATTGACAATAAAGTTCCAATAAAAAAAATAGATATTGCCAGAAGGAAGTTTTCAGTAACTAATTTCATATTCAAATAAACCCTAAAAATTTATCTCTAATAAAATTTTAAATTATCTCTCAACAACAAGCCAGTCTTAATTAGTCTTTAACTCATTATTATATTTCTAATTTCTTTAAATTCTTTTCTATCCGCAGTTTTGCATAATTCAAAAATTATTGATTCAGTTGTTGTTAGGATCGCCCCACTCTGAGTCATCCTCTGTAATGCTATTTCATGATCTACCATATTTCGACTTCCCATGGCATCTGATATGGGAATAACTTCTAATCCTTTTTGTAAACAATCTAAGACTGTTTGTTGAATACAAATATGCGTTTCGATTCCACAAACTATTAAATTAGTAATTTTCTTATTTTTAAGTTCTTTTGAAAATTCTTCTAATTTAGCTAAGCTGAATTCCATTTTTTCAATTTTTCTAAATCCTGCTATGGGTAATAATTCAGGTATCGTTACCCCCAATTTGAGTGGGTTCTGTTCAGATATAAATATGTTTTCTTCTAAAATTTGGTAAGCATCTATCAACTTTTTGATGTTTTTGATTATTGAATCCTTATTAAAAATTGGTCTTATTATTTTTTCCTGAACATCAATAATTAACAATGCGTTAACTTTGGATGATAGTTTATCTGAAGAGATTTCTTGATCATTCATTATTTAAATATAAGGATACATTTAACATAATATTTTGGAGAACTTTAGTAAACATTTTAAATCAAAAAGTTGTTTTACTCTCATTTAGGGTTATTATTGAGAATAGCCATGGGTTAAATTTGTCATTATCCTCGCAATACAATGTCATTACATCACCTCTTGGCGATGGTTTACATAAAGATGGGAAGAGGTTAACTCCTCAGAGGCTAAAGGTTCTTAATTTATTTGAAAATATTGGCTCTGGAAAGCATCTTAGTGCTGAAGAGGTTCATGAAAAGTTAGTTAAAACAAGCTCCAAAGTTTCACTAGCAACAATTTATAGAACTTTAAGACTTTTAGTACAAATGGGTTTGCTTCATGAATTAGAACTCAGTGAGGGTGGACACAGATATGAATTGCTTAGTAACGACACACCGGACCATCATCATTTGATTTGTATTAGGTGTGGAAGAACAGAAGAATTCGAAAATGAAGAAGTTTTAGAAGCAGGAAAAGTTGCAGCAAAAGTTAATGGTTTTAAACTAATTGAATCCTCTTTAAATGTAAGAGCTATTTGTCCTAATTGCATGTAGTAGGTTTTAACTTAAAGTCCCTCCACAACTTGACCCTGCACCTGCAGTGCAAGCAAAACAATGTTCTTTTACAGCTACCTCATAGTCAAAAGTAAATGATTCATCCAACAGATCAAAAAGTGTCTTTGGTCCTTTATTCTCTCGGAAATTAATCTGTTGGTTAAAGTCACAATCATAAATTTCTCCTAGCCAATTTACGCTAATTGTCTTTTTACACATAAGATTTTCTAAGTTTTTTTCATTAAAATTTTCTTTTAGTAATTTGTAATAAGTATTTAGTTTTCCTTCTCTTCTAAGAGATTCTTCATACCTATTTATTGGCATATTAGTTATTGTGTATAACTTATTAAAAACGATATTATATTTTTCAAATAGTATTTTTTTATAATCCTTCTCCAATATTTCCTGAGAAGGAGGAAGAATTGGGCTTACAGGATTATAAACAAGATTTAATTGTAATCCATTTTCTTTCTTTCCATATCCTAAATTATTAAGAATTTTTATGGCATTAATACTTTTTTCAAAAACCCCAAGACCCCTTTGAATCTCAACATTATTTTTTTCGTAACATGGTAGCGAAGCCGTAACTATCACTTTATTCTTTGCAAGAAATTGAGGAAGATCTTCATAACCTTCTTCAAAAAAAATTGTCAAATTACACCTGTCAATAATATCAACTTGTTTTGTACTCAAACTATTTATAAGGTTTTTAAACTCTGGGTGAAGTTCTGGCGCACCACCAGTAATATCTAAAGTCTTGATTTTGTATTTTTCAATTATTTTTGGAATAAGAGATATGATTTCATTTGACATCTTTTCAGTCCTTAGGGGACTTGAATTGACATGACAATGCTTACAAGCTTGGTTGCATTTATAACCTATATTAATTTGCAATGTTTCTATAGATTTTTTATATATTGAGGGGAATTTTTCTTTCATATATATAATTTATAAATTTTTTTTTCGAAAATTAAAAACTCAACTATTTTTTTTAAAGTTTGATCTCTTATTAGCAAGTTCAATGAACCAACTTATATATTCTTTGGGACCATTTTTAAAAACTGTATCAAACTTTAAGTTGTCATAAATATCACTAATTCCTATTAAACCAGTTTTTTTTGTAGAAGGTCTCTCAACTTCACCAGAACTACTATCCACAAAAATGATTTTATTATTAATACCAAATTCATTACCTAATATTTGTATAAATTCTAGAAAAGACCTATCACTACCTCCTCTTAAATAACTTTCCTCATCATTATTTTTTTTTGATGTTACTGTGTCTCCAACTCCCACTATTAAAGGCATGTCATCTATTTGAATAGATCTTTTGCATAAATCAATCTTTTCTCTGAGAGATTTTGGCGAATTTCTAAAATTAAAATTAGTTCCAAAAGGAGCTCTGCCAGTTTTAATCTCAATAAATTTATTTAAAAGGAATAAAACTCCAGAATCTTTAACGGCTCCTTTGATAAGTAATTGTATGTCTGTTGATCCAATATCATCTTTAGAAGAGAGTATAATTATTTCTCTACCATTTTTATTACCTAAATTTGGTGAAATATGAAGGAAAAATGAGTTTTTGAGGCCTTCGGATTCAGCTTTTAAAATGATTTCATTCATCATCTTTTCAAAACTAATTTGAATAAGCTTTCTTTTATCAGAATCTTTTTGTACTAAATCAAATAGACTATTAAAATTAATCGTAGGCGAGAAGCGTGTTTCACATATTGATTTTACTGCGTGAAAATTGATATCTTCTTGGCTAAGTTCAGGAAAAATATTTTTAACTATGAAATTAAATTTTGGTCTTATTAAACTGGGTACTTTTGATAAAAAATTTAGTTCTTTTTCTGAGACTCCTTCAAAACTTATTTCGCCGTTGTTATCTTGATACTCTACTCCACAGGCAGCTAAACCTCTTAAATATAGCTCCTTGTTTTTAGGTTCAGTAGTGCTCCCTAAACTCCTTTCTATGATTCTGTTAACTCCTCTTGGACCTTCATGTTCACCGCATGTTAACACAAAGAATTCCTCGGCAAATTCTTTTACTGCATAAATATATTTTGATTCTAACTCTCTAGTCATTGGATCCTTAACTAAAGGGATACAAACTCCGTCAATGTCTTGAATTAATAAGATATTTTTAGAAGAAATTAATTGTTTTTGTAGCTTTAAATTACTTGCCATATATTCCATGTTTATAATTATTTCTCTTTTTTTTAAGTTTATTTCTCAAGAAATTATAAATTAAAAAATTCAATATTTACAATAAATAATTTGCTATGGTCAAAAATTGCTTTAATGTAGAAAAATGTTGCTAAGGGTAAGAAATTAAAAAAATTATCAAGAATTTCCAAAAATGAAGAATAATTTCATAGAAAACATAAATGATGAAAAATATTTTTATTCATTGATTGAAGATATAGAGAATAGCAAAGTTGGATTCTACAGTGTTGGTTTATATCCTGCATCATTAGCATACAACTGTGCTATGCATGGAAAATCAAATAATATTCTCTTAGCTCCTAGGGAAGATAGAGATTTGTTAGGTGCTTTCTCAAATGATATTCTTTCTGATATGGATAATGAGATTATTGAAAAGATTAAGAGAATGGGACATTATTTTTTAGACGGTAAAAGAAAGTCTTTTGATCTAAAAGAGCTTCTCTTGGAATGTGAGATAGTAATTCTTGCTTCAAACAGTAATCATATTAAAGGTGATGTTAAACATGCTTTAGAACTCAGAAAAACTTTAAAGAGAGAAAATGTGGTTCTTGGCTGTCTCGTCGGTTCTTTTTGCGTCGACAATAAAAGTAAAAATCCTTTTATTCTCTGTAATAAATATCCAAATTTAGCTTTTTTTACAGGATTTCATCGTCACGGGGCTTTACGAAACCCTAATGATAGTTTTACTGCAAATTTCTGTCATCCTGATCCCCTAACTGCTTTAATAGGAGCTCGCATTTTGAATCAATTGTCTCCGAAAATTCAAGTTTCTCCTGGAGTTCATAATATTGAATGTCAATATATAAAATCAATAAAAAACATCTCATCCATATTTGCAGGTTTTGTAAATAACTTTCATTCCGATAAGCCAGGAATGCTACCTAGCATTAATACGATTTTGTTAACTCAATGTTTAGATCAGGCCGCATCAGTATCATTACAAGTTAGAAAAGAAAATAAATTAGAAAATAAATATCTTTCATTAAAAGAACTTGGTTATGGTGAAGAAATAATTAGTGCAAAGGAAATAATTAATGATAAATTTTGTGAAAAAGGAGATTATACTTTTTCTCAATTAAATGCGGTCAAGGCTGATGTCTTAGGGAGCATGACTCTACCAAATGAAGGAAAACCAACACGGAATTTTCAAGCAGGACAAGTTTTATCAGATATGCTTTTGCAACTCAATAGATGTCCAAAAGATGTCTCAGAATTTGTAAATTGGTGTAATAAATACTCTCTCAGTCAAGGAGGTTTAGAAGGTCTAAAATCCTTAAAATTTTGGCCAGACATTTATAAAGAATTCAAAATCAAAAATAATAACTGTTCAATGATTAATCTTATTTATTTATGTTTTAATGCTAATTCAGAAGAAAAAAAAGAAATTTATAAGGTTTTAATTAGTTCAGAAGAGATCACTAATTTTTGCCAAGAATCTGTGAAATCTGAATTATCTTTAGAACTTAATGAAAAATTAAAAGGAGATTATCTTTTTAATGATATTGAAAACCTTTATAAGAAATTGTTCATTAACAAAGAGGAAAATGATATTTATAAAAATGAATATAGTAATCAAATTTCTAAAAAAAATCCAAGCTACATCAATGTATTGAAAATTATCAATAATTATTTTAATAATTGATTATTTATTTAATTTGCTAAAAAGCTAAGTTCTTCATTTATTTACTAATCTTGATTGCGGGGTTAGAATTATTATGGTTTTAAAAGGTTTTTTTGAAAAAGGAATTATCACATCGTTCTCATGAACTGAAAGCTCTTGGTTGGAATCAAGAAGATTTAACAAGATACGAGGATTTATGGGACTACAGTCAAAGATGGGGATTAATAAATTTAGAAAGAGAAGACAGACAGTTTTTAAAGAAAGCAGAAAAGTTACTTCCAAAGATCCAAAATAAAAAAATATCAGTAAAAAAAACTATTGAAGAAAAATCATATTATTTATGGTTAAATTTTTACCTAAATGAAATTAATATTTTTAGTAATTCTAATCTTCCAAAAAATAAATATGGTGTTTGGACACTCTTAATTGAAGAGGAAATAAAACTTCTTAAGGAATTACAACCAGTTATGGGTCTTCCAGATACTTTAAAAGCCAAAAATCTATTTGAAAATAGGAAGGAGCTCATAAATAAAGCTTTTAGCGAATTTGAAGCTAAAAACAACGATAAGGTTTTCAATTTTGATGATGTTCTAGGCAACTTTGATAAAAATGTTGGTAAAAATTGGAAATCAATTACTGAAAAAGATCCTGAAGCTAATAAAACTTTTCCAATAATAGATTCTGCAAATATTGATAAACTCAGATCTGCGATAAAAGAGGATTTGAGTTTATATATGAAAGATAATTACCCTTCATTAAAAAAGGATTTATAAATATTTATCTTGTTTTTGTGTTTTTTTGGGACTTTTTTAAGTTAAATATATAATAGGATTATTTAAAAATTTTGAGCAACCAAAAGTTCGAGACTCTTCAGTTACATGCAGGTCAAGTGCCTGATCCAACAACAAATTCTAGAGCAGTACCAATTTATCAAACTAGTTCCTATGTCTTTGATAATGCCGAACATGGCGCTAATCTTTTTGGATTAAAAGAATTTGGAAATATTTACACTCGACTTATGAACCCCACCACAGATGTCTTCGAAAAAAGAATGGCAGCTTTGGAGGGAGGAATGGCAGCACTTGCAACATCCTCAGGACAAGCCGCTCAATTCTTGGCAATCGTAAACTGCATGACAGCAGGTGATAATTTTGTCTCTACATCTTTTCTATATGGCGGGACCTATAATCAATTCAAAGTACAATTTCCAAGATTAGGAATAGAAGTTAAATTTGCAGATGGTGATAGTATTGATAGTTTTAGAAATAAAATTGATGATAAAACCAAAGCAATATATGTCGAATCAATGGGAAATCCTAGGTTCAACATTCCAGATTTTGATGGACTTTCAGCTTTGGCGAAGGAAAATGGAATTCCTTTAATAGTTGATAATACACTTGGTGCTGGTGGTGCTTTAATAAGACCAATTGATTTTGGAGCCGATGTTGTTGTAGAAAGTGCAACGAAATGGATTGGTGGACATGGAACAAGTATCGGAGGGGTTATTGTTGATGCAGGAACCTTTAATTGGGGAAATGGTAAATTCCCACTAATGAGTGAGCCAAGCGCTGCTTATCATGGGCTCGTTCATTGGGATGCTTTTGGTTTCGGTAGTGATATCTGCAAATCTTTAGGAGTGCCTGATAATAGAAATATAGCTTTTGCTTTAAGAGCAAGACTTGAATGCCTGAGAGACTGGGGATCAGCTCAAAGTCCTTTTAATTCGTTTTTGTTATTGCAGGGTCTGGAAACTCTAAGTTTAAGAATAGAAAGACAAACTTCTAATGCTCTTGAATTAGCAAAATGGTTGAACTCTAATTCAAATGTAAGTAGTGTTAATTACCCAGGCCTAGAATCTGATCCATATTACTCAAGTGCCAAAAAATATACTACTGGAAGAGGAATGGGTTGCATGCTTATGTTCTCTCTTAATGGGGGTTATGAAAATGCAGTAAAATTTATTGATTCCTTAAAATTAGCAAGCCACCTTGCTAACGTGGGGGATTCAAAAACATTAGTAATTCATCCGGCTTCAACAACTCATCAGCAATTATCTGAAGAAGAACAATTATCTGCAGGTGTTACTCCCACGATGGTAAGAGTTTCTGTAGGAATTGAGCATATTGATGATATAAAAGCAGATTTCGAACAAGCACTTTCACAAATCACGTAGGAAAGGAGATTTATTGGCTTTAATAATTCCTAGTAACTATCACAAGATAAGTGATGTTGAGAAAAATCATATATCTTGGATAGAACCAGAATTGGCAAAAAGACAGGATATACGTCCTCTTAGGATTGGTATTTTAAATATCATGCCTCTTGGCAAGCAGTATGAATTTAACTTACTACATCCACTTGGTTTATCTCCTCTTCAAATTGAGCCAGTTTGGATAAAGCTTGAAACTCACTCTTATAAAACATGGGATCTTAATCATCTAAATAATCTATATATAACTTGGGAAAAAGCAAATAATCCAGAACCGTTAGATGGAATCATTATAACTGGAGCACCTATTGAGCACCTAGCCTTTGAAGAGGTTAAGTATTGGGATGAATTTGTGAAAATTGTAAATGAAGCCAGAAATTCTTGTGCGAGTACTCTTGGATTATGTTGGGCGGGCTTTGCGCTGGCTTATTTGGCAGGGGTTGATAAGCAAGTTTTTGATAGGAAATTATTTGGCGTATTCCCTTTAAAAAGTCTTGTCCCTGGACACCCTTTGATGGGGACACAAGATGATGAATTTATATGTCCCCAAAGTAGATTTGCGGGATTACCAGATTTGGAAATGGAGAAGGCACAAAAAGAAGGGAAATTGAATTTGTTGGCTTATGGAGAAAACGTCGGATATACAATATTTGAATCTTATGATCAAAAACAACTTATGCATTTAGGTCATCCTGAATATACGGTGCATAGAATTATTAGTGAAATTGAAAGAGACAAAGAAAAGGGAGATGTTCCTCCTCCTAAAAATTTTGACCCAAATAGTTCAAAAACCGCTTGGAGATCTCATAGGAATTTGCTTTTTCAGCAATGGCTTTGGTTTTGTTATCAACAAGTTAGTCTTAATTAACTTTCTTAATGAGCGCTTTCCATACCACCTAGTCTTTCAAATAAGTTAAGACTTTCTTTATTTAAACCAACAATTTCAACTTTAGAACCACCATTCTGGAACTTTCTAATAATTTGCTCAAGAGCAACAACGCCGCTTTGATCCCAAATATGAGCTAAAGACATATCAATCACAATATTTTCAGGATGTTCATGAATATCAAATCCTTGTAAAAAATAAATTTTGCTTACAAAAAATAATTGTCCTTTTACTTTGTAGGTAGTCAAATTATTTTCTTTAGCTCTTGAGACAGTTATAACTTTTGCAACTTTTCTGCTGAAAAGAATTGCAGCTAATGCAACTCCTGCAATAACTCCAAGTGCAAGATTATGAGGTTTTGTAAGCATTGTAACTGCAAAAGTCATAAGCATTACTGCAGTATCGCTTTTAGGTATCTTTCTAATATTTTTTAATCCATTTATATCTGCTGTACTTATTGCGATCGTTATCATGATTGCTACTAAAGCAGCCATTGGTATTGATCCAATCCAAGACTTCAAGAGAATAATCATAATTAGTAGAGATATACCTGAGGAGAGGGTTGATAATCTAGATTTACCACCATTTTCAGTATTCATAACTGATTGCCCAACTAAGGCACATCCTGCCATCCCACCAAATAAGGATGCCACAATATTTGCGATTCCCTGTCCTCTTGCTTCTTTATTTTTATTAGAACTTGTATCAGTTACATCGTCTAAAATGTCTTGAGTTAAAAAGGTTTCCATTAAACCCACGAGAGATATTGCAAGTGAAGTCGGTAAAATTATCCCCAATGTTTCAAGATTAAAAGGTACTTTCCCATTTTCTATTGATCCAAAAGGAAGAGAAATACCTGGTAATCCATCAGGTAACTTACCCAAATCGCTAACTGTTGGGACATCTAGATTGAAGAATATGCTTATAAGAGTAATTACTACTATTGCGATCAGTTGAGATGGGACTACTTTTGTGATTTTTGGAAGCCCATAGATAATTACTAATCCTAGGATTACAAGAATCCAAACCACTGGAATCTGAGAGTAAACTGGATATTGACTTATAGTTTGTTCAACTAATCCTTTTGATTCTTTAATACCTATTCCTAACTGAGGTAGTTGTGCTTGAAATATTAAAAGTGCCAGTGCATTTACAAATCCACTTAATACTCCTGTTGGCACGAATCGCATTTGGTAGGCAAGTCTTAAATATCCCCAAAGAATTTGGAATATTCCAGTTAATATACCAGCTGCAATAAGATATGGGACTCCTAATCCAGGAGCTTGTGATTCTCCAAAAGCAACAAGTCCAGTCATTAAAAGAGCTGTTGAACCTGTAGCTGAAGTTATCATCCCCCTTCTTCCTCCAACAATCGCAATTGTTATAGATAAGCAAAATGCACCAAAAAGTCCAACTTTAGGATCTACACCAGCTATACCCGAAAAAGCAATTGCTTCTGGGATCATTGCAAAGGCAACAACTAAGCCAGAGAGAATATTTGACTTTGGATCATCTAACCAATTTTTAGATAAATATCTTGAGAAATTTGACATTTTAAGTTTCTTTATAATTAAGAAGTTACCTCATAGAGGAGGCAAAATACCTTGTGGGTCAAAAATATTCTTTAAAGTTTTTAATTCATTCATTCTATTTCCAAAGGCTAATGTAATTTCTTCTTCATGAGAATTCAAATGATTATGCAATTGGGCTAAGTGAATATTTGGATAAAACCTTTTTAGCTTGCTCCATGATTTATAAATCCATTCCAGAGCGACTTCTTTTTCTTGAAGATCATTTTTTTTCCATGATGCATATATCCATGGTTTCCAAGTACTTTTTCTATGAACAAAAAAGCTTGAGCCATGATTTAACTTTTTAGTTTTGCAACCTAATTGTTGCGAAGCAACATAACAGGAATTATTAGGTTTATTATCCATTATTTCATTCAAAGATTTTATGAAAATTGGGATATCATTTTTTAAATCTTCTCCAAGAAGACTAATTACCTCAGAATGGTTATTTGCATTAAGCTCATATAAATTCAATTCCTTTGAAAAAAAATTAATTTTGTTAAAATTCTCATATATTCGTTTTTCTAGAGAGGGAAATTTGTCTAGAAGCATTGAGTATTCTGTTATTCTTTTATCCTCTAAATTATTTTTGAGTTCAGCAAAAATATATATATAAATTTTTTTGGCATAAATCCATTGAAGGCTAATATTTTCTGGGAATTCCTCTGATAGTTTTATTATTTCTGAAAGTTCATTTAAATTTACAAATCCTTCAAAAACTTTTATTGGATTAGATTGGATAGTCTTAAGTTCTATTTCGGTAATAATTGAAAAGAAGGGTGCTGCGCCTTTAATTGCTTCCCAAATCAATTGTTCTTCTGCATTTATTTGATTTTTTTTTAAAGAGATAAATGTGCCATTTCCCAAGAAACCTTTTATTGATTCAATATTATCGATGGCTAATCCGTAGGCTCTACTGAGCGGGCTTACTCCACCAGTGAGTATATAGCCTGCTCCAGGAAGTTTAGAAAGTCCGATTGGAAAACTTCGATTATGTTTTTGTAAATGATTTACTAGATCCCCCATTATTACTCCACCTCCAATTGTTACTAAATTGGTTTTCCTATCTAGGTGAATTTTGCTGTAATTTTTTCTTAGATCAAGAGTTGTAAAACCATTTTTTGCACAACTAGAGGTTGTACCTCCACTACATACGCAAAGGTGCTCGAATTCTTCATTAGAATAGTTATCCTCATGAAATAAGGACTCATCAACTTCATAAATTAATTTCTTTAATTTTGCATCTTTTGAGTTTATATTTGGAACTTTAAGCAAACTATTATTTTTCACTACTTAATATTGTTCTTTACTATTATGGTATAAGTAATAACTTGATTTTGGATAATTTAGATTCGAAGTTAAATAATCAAGTCGCGATACTTATCTGTGGACACGGTAGTAGAAATAAACTAGCCATTACTGAATTTCAAGAATTAACTAAGTTTATCCAAAAAAGATATCCAAATTTTTTGGTTGAATATGGTTTCTTGGAATTCGCTAAACCCTCACTAGTTGATGCTTTAGACAAATTAAGAGATCTTTCTATAAAAAAAGTAATTGCAATACCCGCAATGCTTTTCGCTGCTGGCCATGTGAAAAATGATATACCTAGCTTGCTTATGAATTATTCAAGTAAAACAGGTATTGAAATAATTTATGGAAGAGAATTAGGTATTAATAATTTAATGATTAGTGCAGCTTGTGAAAGAGTTAAAGATGTATTCAAACAAAATAATACTCTCAAACCTGAAGAATCATTATTAGTTGTTGTTGGTAGAGGTTCTTCTGACCCAGATGCGAATTCCAATGTTTCAAAAATTACGAGAATGATCGTAGAAGGTATTGGTTTAGGGTGGGGGGAAACAGTTTTTTCTGGAGTAACTTTCCCTCTAGTTGAACCTGGCTTGAAAAATGTTGTGAGACTTGGTTATAAAAATATAATTATTTTTCCTTATTTCCTTTTCTCAGGTGTTCTTGTCACAAGAATAAAAAGGCAAAGTGATTTAGTTGCCATTAATAATCCAAATATTTCGTTTATATATGCAAAATATCTTTCGTCACAGTCTTATGTGGTCGACACTTTTGTAGAAAGGATTGAAGAGATTCTTAATGACGAAGGTAATAATTTTATGAATTGCTCAACTTGTAAATATAGATCAAATTTATTTGGCTTTGAAAAAGAAGTTGGAATGGTACAAGAAAGTCATCATGACCATGTAGAGGGCTTGGGTATCAGTTGTGATTTATGTGATCCTGAATGTAATGGTGCTTGTGAAATACAAAATCAAATCCCAACTCATAACAATGAAAAATCAAACTCAGAAGGAAGAGATAACTTAGAACATGAACATGTAGAGGCTCATCAACATGAACATAATCACCATCACCATCATCAAAATATTTATCCAAACTCAAAACACCCCTTAGGACCTGTCACGCTTCGCTTGCCTAATAAAGACTAAATCTTAAGAAAATCCGTTGAAAATTAATGAATCATCCGTCTCTTTCTCGACTTAGTCTTAATAGACTCAGTATATATAAGTATTCTTAATATAAAATCGCGAAAGTATTTTGAGCTAGATTTTCCACAATTTAAAGGCTGTTTTCCACGTCCAAATCCACATTGGATTAGAACTGCCAGTATTTTTCAAAAAAAACAGGACTTCAACATTATTATTGACTTTTCTTAAAGATCTATTCAATTTCCTTATTTGAAAAGGAATTTTTTTGAAAACAGACTTATAACATGAGTCTCATTTGATAATTTGAAAAAGTTTTACAGCAGATATTGTTTGATTTTTTTAGAAAAAAATATCATTATGTTTGTGTTGAAAATTATAGAATTATGGATCAATTCAGCCAATCAAATTTAACTGATAAGAAACTTGTCGAGTGCTCTTCAAATAAAGTCTCTTTAGAAACAGAGCTTTCAGAAACTCTTTATAACACTATGAAAGATTTCGTATTAAGTAACCCAACTTGGGATCAATATAAGCTTATAAATTCAGCATTAGCTACTTTTCTCGTTCAAAACGGATGTACAGATAATTCTGTCTCAGAAATTTATTTAAATCAATTATTTACACCTTCTAAGTCTTTTTAATATTTAAACAGGCTCTTCTACTCAAAGCCATCATCGTGAGTGTGGGGCTTTGCCAAGATGATGTGGGCCAGCATGCTCCATCTAGTACAAGTACATTCTTGCATCTCCATAATCTATTAAATTTATCAACTACGCTATTTTCTTCATTAATCCCCATTGGTGCGCCCCCTACTTCATGAATGTAATACCCTGGAGGAGGAGGACTATCTGAAAATGCGATCAAATTTTTTGTAAAAAAACTCCCTACTGGGATATTCATTAGTTCATTAATATTTTTTATTTCTCCATTTGCAGCTGTGATTGATTTTCGTATTGTATTTTCCATATGTTTAGCCATGTTTAACTCATTTTCGCTCCATTCGAATTCAATGTAGGGAATTGGGATACCCCATTCATCTGTTTTTCTTGAGAGAGAAACTGAGTTTTTTTCTCTAGGAAGGACTTCGCCATGGGCGATAAGAAAGCCAATGGATTTGTTTATGTCTTTTTGCAAAAATTTAGGTATCCCTAATCGATCAATTGCCCCCCAGATCCCATAACCTCTATGGAAATTTATGTCGTCAATTTTTGGTAAATTTGAACCGAATGGAATAAAGAAGCTGCCTGCTCCTGAAAGATCGGGAGTATTATCTAATGTTTTTCCTGCGTTATTTGTTTTTGGGACTGAAAAAAATCTACAGATAGATATATGGTCCATAAGATATTTACCTAATTTCCCAGAATTATCTTTAAAACCTGAGGAATTTGATTTATATTCTGAGTTCAGTAGTATTCTGAGTGTTGAAATTGTTGATGCGCAAAGAAGAATTAAATCACAATTCAATACTTCTTTGTGTCCATTTTCTAAGTTTACAATCTTTAGTTTTGATGCAAGCTCTGTGATCTTGTTAATCTCAAAAGATTCCACTAGGTGATTTGAAATTATTTGAACATTCCCAGTATCTATGGCTTTTTTAAAAGTGCTTCCTAGACTAGAGGATCTCGGCCAATTTTTATCTTTTACTGATGAATTTCGGTCAAATCCCCTTGATTGCATAAATGGATAGTTTAATTTTGATTTAACTTTGCTGCCAAAAATATTTTCGTTTTCTGTAAGAGGTATTTCACCACTATATTTACCGTTTGGAACTTCTTTAATGTCATCTTTTCGTCCATATATGCCACATAAATTTTCAATGAAATCATAGTGAGGGGATAGTTCATCGTATGAAATAGGCCAGTTTGGTCCGAATCCGTCTTTTTTAGCCGGTTGAAAATCTTCTGAGGAAAGTCTTAATGTTATGCCTCCCCACGTTAATGATCTCCCACCAAATTGTTTGCCTTGGGTCCAAAGAAATGGCTTTTTTTGGGGAAAGTCATATGGATGCTTCAATTCATTTGAATATAAGTCAGGATTATTTTTCCAATAACCAGGATGTTGGCATTGATTTGTATGTTTTTTTGTTAAAACTCCTGATAATCTTTTTAATGTACTTTTAGGCTCATTATTAGTAGCTTCATGCCTCTTAATTTGAGGCCCTGCTTCTATAACTAAAACTTTTATCCCCTGCTCTGCCAATGTAAGTGCTGCTATTCCTCCAGTAGCTCCAGAACCAACAACAATTGCATCATAAGGACTTATATCCAAAACCTAGTTTGTGATTTGTTATTTCAATAAATATAGCATTCAGTTAATAATAAATTTTTAGATTTCAGCTTGAGAAGTTAGAATTTATTGAAATATTACTCAAAAAATGAGATTTATAATTTTAACTGTTTTAATGATTGTTTTAACTCTCCCTTCTAGAAGCTACGCTGCATTGGATTATGGTAAACAATCCTTAATAGGAGCTGATTTTTCTGGATCTGATTTAAAAGGGGCAACGTTCTATTTAACTGATTTACAAGATGCAAATTTATCAGATTGTGAGCTCCAAAATGCTACTCTTTATGGAGCTAAATTGAAAGATACTAATTTAAGTAACTCCAATTTAAGAGAAGTAACTTTAGACTCGGCTATTTTAGATGGAACAGATTTATCAAATACTAACTTAGAGGATTCATTCGCTTATAGTACACAGTTTGAAAATGTAAAAATTCAAGGCGCAGACTTCACAAATGTTTTTTTACCAAAAGATATTATTAGGAAATTTTGTGAAAGTGCCACTGGAACTAATCCAATCACAAATAGAGATACCAGAGACACTTTAGAGTGCGATTACATTTGAATTTATGCACATACAAGTTCTTTTTTAATTTTTCTTTGCTTGTAAAGTGATCTTCCAACAGGCCAACCTAAAGTTGATAAATGTCTAATTAAAGAACTTGAGTATTTGAAATAAAAATTATCTGAATATTTGATACCAAGTTCTTTTAGAGTGGTTATTAATAAACAAAGATCTTTCTTTTTGCCTTTTTTCATATCCAATAATATCAATGCTTCACTTGATAATTTTTTTTCTAGAACCTTATCATTTTCAGCAAAACCAACTTTAAGTGAATTAAATTCATCAGAATAAAGAGTATAAATTATTCCATCTTTGTATTTATCTACAAAAGTATCTACATTAAATCTTGATGATATTAATGTTTTGTATCCTTTAATGATTTTTCTGTTATTCATAATTATTTGATTTCATCCTGAGCTAATTCGTATTTCTCCAATAGATTGTTTACTTCTGCTAGTGCAATCCTCTTTTGACAGGCCGAGTCATATCTATTTACTGCTACTGAAGGTATTGAACCTTTGCTTTTCATTTCTCTTATACCAGTTTCTAAACATTGAAAAGCAACACTTGATAGATCTCTTCCTTCTGCTGCTGCCCAAACTTTCAAAAGATAAGTAAGGTTTGATGGTACTGAGATCTGCACTTTGTTTGAATTTGAAGTATTTAATGCAATATCATCGAGACTAATTTCTTTAGAGGAAATAGTTTCTTTAACCTTTTTCTTCAAAAATTTTACTTGGCTTATAGCGTCCTCTTTATTCTTTATTTTCTGCTCTATTTCAAATAACTCTTCTTCAGAATTAATTAAAGCTTCTAATGCCCATTTAGCATCATCTTTCGCAATGGCCGTTTTATCAAGCCATTCATCTCTTATTTTAGACCAATTACTAGGCATAAGTTTTATGCGATAACTATATAATAATTTAATCTAAATAGATTGTCTATATAATCTATATAGATTTAATATACATTATATAAAGTTTTAAGTTTTTTTTGTTTTGATCTGGAATATTAGAAATAATGTTATTGAACACTTTAAACTTTAGAGTCTATCCAGGATTGTTTTATAAGTATTTTTTTCGGTAGTTGGATATGGATTTATTAGATAATTGAATCTTTTAAATTATTTTTTATTTTAGTTATTTGTTTATTTAATTAGAGACTTTTGAACTTTTAATCTCTTTCAATAAGTTCAATTTTATATCCATCAGGATCCTCAACAAAAGCCAAGACAGTAGTACTGTTTTTCATTGTTTTAGGTTTGGTTGTTACTTTGCATCCATTATTTTCTAATCCTTGGCAAATTAAATGAATATCTTTTACTCCAATAGCTATATGACCATATTTATCACCAAGCTCATAGTCTTCAGACTTTTTGTCCCAGTTATAAGTTAATTCAATTACTGTGTTTTCTTTTTCTGAGCCATAACCAACAAATGCCAAAGTGAATTTTCCATGAGGGTAATCCTTTTTTCTTAATAAATTCATTCCTAATCTATTGACGTAGAAATCAATGGATTTATCTAAATCTCCAACCCTCAACATTGTATGTAGAATACGCATTTTGAATTATGAACCTTAATCAATTATCTAATATTTAATAACCATCTGCCAAAGTTGATTTTTTCGAAGCTAAGTCATTTATTAAGTTCAGAAAAATTAGGCTAAAATATGAATACAAAATTTAAATAATATATTGAATCAGATATTCCAGAGACTCGCATCAGTATTTTTGTATACTTTGCCATTAAAGGCATCAATACCTTTTGGATATTATTTGTTCTATAAATATTCATTTTTAAAAATACTATTATTTCTAACTTTCCCGATAGCAATAATTGAAAAATCTTTGCCTTTTGGTAGTTTTTTATTATTTATAATTTTGTTTGCTGGATTAGTAAGAAATCCAAATGTTCCCTATTTCATTAGATATAACGCATGCCAAGCATTACTTATTGATATTGCTTTGATAATAATTTCATATCTCTTGAGAATATTTCCCATAGTTGAATTAGGCTCAATAATTTTTATATTTACACTATGTATTTTTATTTATTCGATTTCTCAATGCATTTATGGAGTTGAACCTGAAATTCCCTTAATTAGTAAATCAGTAAGAATGCAAATTTAAAAGGATTTATAGATTTACTGACTTTCTTCAGCACTCATTCAGAATAGATTCCCATCTTTGTTGACTTGCCTTTATCGCTTGCATTGGTGGATTAGCTCCCTCTACTTCAAAAGCCTTAATTAATGATTTATTAGCTAAAAGACCTAATCTTGCTGCCTCTCTTTGCTTAGAGCATACTTTTTTTCTTGACCCCTCTTTTAGACTATTTTCGATTTCTTTAAGAATCTGGCTAGCTTCATTCGATTTAGAATAAAAATCATTCATGTAAACATCAAGTGCCGTATCGGCAAAGATTTCAACTGGAGAGATTATTGTGACTAAGCACAATATAAAACTTAAAAATACAAATATTTTCATAAGAATCTTAAGTAAATTTTTTAACCGATCTCTTCAATACTAAATAAAAAGTAAGAACGCTAATTGTTCCAGATGGTCCTATTAAAATATGCCAAAATTGATCGCCACTAATTGAGAGCCTTGTTCCAAAGAAAGTCGTAAAAAAAATACCAAATATTGGGTAAAGGATAAAAAGCCAATCTTTAAAAACTCTTTGCCAATTTATAATTAGAAAGATACTTATTATTACTTGAAAAAGCAGAGCAATAGTTTTATCAAATAAAAAATATGAGATTATTGAACATAAAGAAATGCAAAAATTAGTTTTTTGAATAAATTTATTTTTTATAGCTGATATTGATAAACATGTTAGACCTAAAGATAGGAAAGAATAAAATAACCAATTAAATAAAGAGGAATGATCTACATAAATCCAAGATGTTTGGGTATGATCTAACATTTCAGAAATCGATGCTAATCCTAAAAAAATAAAGCCGAAAGGTATAAATTCGTTCTTGCGAATGTGTTTAAATTTTTTGATCGATCTAATTCCTAATAATATTGGGATTATTGCCGCCTGAAGATGGGCTAATAATAAAATTGAAAAAAACAAAATAAATTCTCAAACTGAATTTTTCTGAAATTTAAAGACAAAAAACATGTTTAGTTATCTTAGGAGAGATAGATACCATTGCCCGATTACTATGATCAATATTGTAAGAACAAAAGGGAAAGCAGGATATCTTGTTTGAAAATTAGCAGGTGGCCAAGGTGACCAAGATATTAATCTACCTTGAGGTTCATTTGAGATAACTTTTTTTGCAGATTTTTTTGATATTGAATCTTCTGTAGCGAATCCTTTGCTCATTTACCAAATAAAACCCATTTTAACAATGACGAACTAAAAAGGCGTTTATTTTATTTGGTTTAATTAAATTAGTTTAGTAGAACGGAGGGGGTGGGATTCGAACCCACGGTGCCCTTGCAGACACGCTAGTTTTCAAGACTAGAGCCTTAAACCACTCGACCACCCCTCCAAAGGGCTATTCAGTTTTGTTGAACTTCAAAACTATAACATAAGAAATTAGTCATAGTCTATAAATTCAAAGATTAAAAATTTATTTTAAGAAACTTGTCTAAGAGAGGAATTTTCTTTAAAAATGACGATTTAAATAATTATATTTGCCTTTAATAGACACGTTTGTCAACAAATTCAGTACACATTCATTTGGGATTAAATGATTTCTCAAAAAAAAATTACAATTTACGTTTTTTTTCTATAAAATAAATTATAAATATTGAAAAAATTGTAATGGAAGGAATACATCAAAAAGTATTTCTTAATTTGGACAAACTTATAAAAAAAAATGGTTGGATTCTTCTTTTTCTTGCCTGTTCTTTAGTTAGTGCATATTTCATGAGAAGTTATTTAGATATATTCTCTAAGGATACAGGTAATGAAATTCTGAAACTTAATGAAGTACCAGAAAACATACCCCTCTTAGATACAAATATCATTGATAGTTTTACTTCATTTTTCAGTGAAATTTCATTAAAAGAAATTATTAAGTTTCCATTCAAATATATTGATTTTATTTTCCCAGTTTCACTTATAACTACTTTTGAAGTAATAACAAAAGGAAAGAATTTAAGGGAGAGATTCACTAATACTAGCTTGGGTAAAATGGTTGACTCAGAAGAAAAATATGCAGATGTTTGGTATTTTTTTCTTTATACTTTCGTAAGAAAAATTCCATTCATTATAGGGACATTAACATTTGGATTATCTACATTTTCTGCGAGTGCGTATAGCTGGTTTGATTCTTTAATTAAGCAATATTTTGTTTTGCCCTCTTCCATAATGGGAAGTACTTTATTATTTATTTTAGGAATTTTATTCATGGATTTTTGGTTTTACTTTGACCATAGAATTTCCCATATGAATCAATTTTTATGGGATTTCCATGAATTACATCATTCCGCTACAGAGATGAACATCTTAAATGGAAAAAGATTTTCTGTTTTGGATGGACTTATCCCAAAGATTGTTTTATTTCCTTTTTATTTCTCAATTAGTGCTTTTGCTGGCTTTTCAATTTCTCATTATTTATCAATAGGAAATTTTTTCCCTTTTATCCTTTCTGTAATTTGGGGAACTTTAGGTCAAATCAGTAATATTGCTGGACATTCTTCTTTTAAAATTATCTATCCTAGACCATTTTCCTTGTTTTTGCTAAGCCCCTCTCTGCACTGGATTCATCATTCAAATACTGAGGAACACTATGATAAGAATTTTGGAGGCGTCTTCTGTATTTGGGATAAACTATTTGGTACCTATCTAGATGAAACACATTTAAAAAATATAACTTCTTATGGGGTTACCAACACAGATTACAATAAATATCATCCTTTGTATTCTTGGGGTATTTTACCAATAGTAAAATTAACTAAAAGATTCAGAAAAGTTTTTGTATAAATATTGAAAGTAAATACAAAATACTTAATTTTAAGGGACCTAAACTATTACAATTAATTTGATTATTGGGATTATCTTTCCTAAAAAATAATTATAAAATATGAATAAAATTTTTGAGAAAAACCTAACAATTTTTCTATTAGCGATTATTGGATATTTCTTGTTTTCAATTTCAGGCAGTCTAAAAGAATCGGCAAAGTATGATTCTGATTTAAGAGCTTGTGCGAAAATGAAAGCTTTTTTAAATGATAAAGAATTATCTACTTTATTTAAACAAGAGGCAGCCTTAACGACTAAGGTTGAGGTTAAATTCGTGGGTGAATATTGTAAAAAATTAACACAACAAAATCTATTCTGATATTAATTATTAATCTAAGGAAAAATTTTTATTTATCTAAAAAATTTGTATATGATCTAAATTTAATCAAGAATTATAAGAAAAAGTTTTAAAACCAGACAAACATCAAAATTTTTGCATAATTAAAAATAAAGTAAAACGCTATTGGTAAATAAATAAACAGTAATGAATTTAAAAAAATAAATTGTATTTTTGGTAGTTGCTTTCTTTTAATAATAAGATTGATCGTTAAAATGATTATGCTTATGTTCAAAACAATATTAAACAATGAACCCGTTATTATTTGAATTTGCTCAAATCCGAATAACGGATTTAAAAATCTTCCTATTACTAAAAGAAAGTAGCAAGATATTGAAGACTGTAAAGAAGATAAGATTTCAAATCCGAAGACACTTTTTTGTGGGAGATTTATATTTGAATTGAATTTCATTCTTATTTCCTGAAGCAATAATCACCAATTCTTAGAACCTTACCATATATGTTTTTGGCATTATTTATCTTTAATAGGCTATTAGGGTCTATAGATAAAATTGTTCCTACTGATACTTTCCCATCACTTCCGTCTTCTATGATCTTGTAGAAACATCTTCGATTTTCACTTTTCAATATCCCAGGCCAAATCAAAAAAATACCAATAGATAAACCTGCAAAAAAAAATAGAGTATTAATTAAATTATTAAATTTTAACTTTTTCCGATTCATAAAAAAATTTTCTTCTAACTCATTAAACACTATTAAAAAAGGAAATCTAAAAATATTCATTAATGGATATAAAGTCCTTTTGAATAT
>QCRB01000002.1 GCA_003209425.1 Prochlorococcus sp. AG-459-E08 | reverse complement strand
TAATAAATACAGAAGTGAAGGATTTAAAAGATGGAATAGGTAAGTATGTGGAATTTACAGTTGTAGAGACTGATAAGAAAGGCGGAAAATATAATATTATTAATTGTTTTCCAAGTGAAGAACCACAAGATTCAATAATAAAAACTATTAAGACGAACTATAAATTGAATAACTAAAGACTCTAATAAAGAACTTGCGGATTGTTTAGGATTTAAGAATACTTTTTATCATACAGTTCCGTCTTTATTAGCCAATAATTTATTTAACTCATATCAATTGATTAGAAGAATATTGCAAAGTGTGGATGGAATAGTTTCAATACCCGTTTCTTAAATTATTGTCCATCAAATTATCTATTTAGGAAAGTGAAGGTTGGATGTCACTAATTTGATTGCTTTTTAGATCCACTTAAGTACGAAAACTTGTTTCGAATATATTTTAGCGGTATAAGTGGTCTAAGGACTTGTCCTTTTCGTAAGGACTTGAACCTAGCGGTTTCAAGGTTAACTCCGCGCTCCTGCACACGAGTACAAAAACCTTTTTAAATAATGAAGATTACTTCCAAGAAACTTAGCTTGCTTCTGAATTTAGCCCTCATGTTTTTTATCTTTGTCATTTAAGACTATCTATCAAAGAGTCTAATAGTTTTATTATTCCATTTCTTTTAATCGAATTCAGTGTCGGTAATTTCCGTAATAGTGTGTAAGTTTCAATAAAGTTTGTACATAGAAGAGTTTAAGGTAATAAATTCAACCAATTTGCTTTACTAAATTATTATTAAGAATCTTAGTGCTAGAGGTAACCATAGACATAGAAGCATTATTAGCAAAAGACTTATAGCATGGATATTGGGAATATACTGCTTTTTAAAAATCTGAGTTTTCATAATTTATCTTGCTTTCTTAAGTTTGATTTCTCTTCTGATGAGCAAAGCTATAACTACTACACACATGTTCACTAGGAATACGTCTAATGGCATTTTTAAAAAGTCTCTACTCAATTAATAGCAATTTTATTAATCTGTGAATCAAGAAAGGATTACTAATATAAAAAAATTCTTTTTGTAATTTTATGATGGGCTTTATTCTTTATTAGGCCTTTTTTATTTAATAAAAAATTTACTTTTTTAATTTTCTAATAATTCAAATAATTTGCTTATGAAAAGCTTTCTTTTTAAAAAAGTTTTATCACTAAATTTTCTATTTTCTTCTCTTAATATTGACTGCCCATTTGGCCCCAATCCTTCTAAGACAAATTCTTTATCTTCATCAATCCAATTATCTATCATTGCACTAGATGTCTCTACATGGAATTGTAACCCGTAAGCAAAATCACTAATCCTAAAAAACTGTTCCTCACAACGCGTACTACTGGCAATTAGTTCTGCCTTATTAGGTAATAAAATCCTATCTCCGTGCCAATGTAGTACATGAAAAGGGTCTTCAAACAGTTCTTGAAAATCTTTATCTAATTTATCTATAAAAATTTGAGACCATCCAATTTCTGGTAATGCTATTGGGGGGGATCCATATTTTAAAACTTCTATATCTCCTCCAGCAGCACTCGCTAGTAACTGAGCTCCTAGGCAAACACCGATTATAGGAATCTTTTTTTCTAATTCTCTTTTTATAAAATTTATTTCTAACTTAAGCCACGGATATCTTTCGCTGCCAATATCTTTAACTCCCATTGGTCCACCCATAATCAAAATTAGGTCACCTTTTTTTGTTTGAGGAATATTATCTTGTTTATATAGACGAATAATTTTTATTTTAAAATTTCTTTCTTCAGCTAATTGTTCAAAAAGACCTGGTCCTTCTATTTCTATATGCTGCAAAACTAATAGGCGTCTCATTTACTTTATTCACTTTCAATTATTTCAGCAGAATTAGAACAGATATTAACGCTAAACCACTCCATTGCCGACCAAGTATATTCTTGGTAAGTACCAGCAGCAATACTTACAAAACATTCATTCTCGTACCAACTTCTATAACTGGGATTTAATCCAGTTCCTTTTAACTTGTTTTCTAAGCCTTTTCCATATTTTTTAATAACAAGATTTAAAGCTTTGTATTCAACCTCTCTTTGAGTTTCTTCTGCAAAAGCTGCCATAGTTATAAAAAAAGGGATTAATGCAATGAGTAAAAGTTTCATTGATGCTTATGTTTTTTAGATGTAGCTAATTTTATATTGATTAATTAATTTTTTAAAATCTTCAACTCTTTTCCCCCCGCACTTTAGAGGTCTCGAGGAGTCAAGTACAGCTGCACAACATAATTGCCAACAAGATTTTTCATCTAGGTCTAATTTATCGCATATATTTTTTGGGGCTTTGAGAACTGTATTTATTTCTTCAATATGTTGAGTAGTTTCCCATAACTCTCCTTCTAGAAAGTCAAGTTCAATATTTGATAATAATTCAGTGGCTACATAATCTTTGATTAGCTCAGTTAATTCCACAATATTTTAATAAAGCAGAGGAAGTTAAATAATGTCTTAGTATTTATATAGCAAGATAAAAAAAAAGAAGCTAGATGATCTTCATCTAAGATCAAAGTTCAATCTTAGTTTTCCTTATTTTAATTTATAAATTAAATCTTAAATTAGCTAGAAAATCTTATAAGGAAATTGTTTTTATATAAGTTATATAAATCAAATTAAGTAGTTGTTTTTACCAAATAAATAAACCTGTTTTTAAATGAATATTTTTTTCCTTGAAACCCTCCTAAAACATACTTTTTCTTGAAATAAAGATTGACAAGACATTCATAAAAAAAACTTCTATAAAACATTAGCTTCTTTTATAAATATGTTTTTAACAAACAAGACTCGTTTAAAAATTAAGGATATCTTAAAGAGGATTTCAGTAAATGAGGCAGTCTCATTGGAGGAAAGAATTTATGTAGAAAAGTTTTCAAAACATAATTCAACTATATGTATATGGCTTAAAAAAGCTAACAGCTTGAGGAGATATGGGAAACAAAATTCAGATGGAATAAATGGACTTATCCAGAATCTTGGTCTTGATGGTTTAGAAACTGAAAATCATTTTGATCCCCAAAATGATGATCTTGCTGATTGGTTTAGTGGATCTCCTGATTGGGTTAGGAGGAGCTAATTTCGCCTATTTTAAATGGTTAATCTTTATTATTAATAAAAAATTAAGCAGACACTGAAAAAATAAACTCAAACTAATATCTCTAAAATTTGACTTTCAATATTAAACTTGCGTCATATCGGATCTAGAAATAAGGAATATATGGAAATTCTGTTTTCATTGAATCTCCATAGTAACTTTCAGCTGACTTTACTAAGATCCAATAAATGAAATTAAGAAATGTTTTTTCCATTGGAACATTTATAACTGTTTATAATTCAAATCAAAATCTAAAATAAAAACATCGTAGAAAATACTTAAAAAAGATTTAGATTTTCTTAGTTAGTTAGTTAGCTAGTTAGTTCGTGATGATTTGATTATTTTCCATGCCTCTAAAGCAGAATCTGCATATTTAAAAAGATTTAAGTGCTCATCTGAAATTAATCCAATATCAGCTAGATACTTGAAGTTGATTACCTTATCCCAATATTCTCTCCAATAAATCTATTTAAATGAATCACATGATGAGGTTCATCCCATAGAGGATTTATCAAAACAAATTTTCTTTCCCCATTAATTACTAAATTGTGATCAATATTTTAATTTCATAATTCAACCTCTCTGCTACTGAATTAACAAATACGATTAGAATTTATTCACAAAAATAATTATTTATTGATTCTTAGTTGCAGCAAACTAAACTATCCTCCTCAGTTGGATAATCTTTACAACTTTGTTTTGATTTTTTTTTAAAAGTTGGTATTCTCCTGTTGCAATCAAGATCTCGCAAATAATTTTTTGGAACAGTGAATTGCGTTTGCAGTTTCATTTCCCCTCCTATTAATATTGTTGTTTGTAGCCATTCCAAGTTTTATTCAACCTTAATCCAAGATATGTAATTAAGATTGTCCAAAAAAGAATCTCTAAACTTAAATTAGTCATCAACTTTTCCTCCTTTTTTACTAACTAAGCTTTAATACGGATTAAACATAAAAATCAAGCGTAAGAATACCTAAAAAGATCAAATATTAATCACAATAAAGTTTGCAATGACTATTCGCAGGATGCGCTGTGCATTCTTGATCCCAATATTTTTTGAATTCTTTTTTCGGTAATTGATAATTGAAATCATGCATTCTCCACATATCTGAAGTTGCATTTCTTAGAGCGGTGAACGGAGTAGTGAGTTTCATAAAACCTCCTTTTTCTCTACTCCATAATTATCCTCCTTTTAACTTGAAATTAATAGAGTATTATTACCCGAGTATTAGTACTTTGTGGTTGTCAAGACTACCTCTTCTCATTCAAGTAGGAGTAGAAATATTTCAGGAGTCAAAACTACTTCATCGACTTTATGGATATGAAGGTTCATCCTACTTGAGGAGGGCAATAAATGCCCTCTTATTTTTTAAGATATTACCACTCTTGATTTTTTTATCTACGAGATACTAAATAATTTTTTAGCGCAAAGGAGGTTATCCCAATGACCAACCTAGGATTAGATCTTCTTATATTGACTTTTTTATTAATTTATTTTGGCATTTTTATGACATAAAATTTTTATCAACAAGGTAAAAGAGCTCATTATACGCAGAAATAGTTTTTGCGTTAAATAACTATCTAATCCCCATTGCAATAACTAAGTATTAGTGGATTAAGAGTTTCACCAAAGGAGATTTATTGTGCCTTGTGGAAATCCTTATAAACATACGTTAAAAAATGCTTTTTACCCTTTTTATTGATGCTATGTCTTCAGAAAAGAAGTTTAGTGATGAAAACTTGAGTGTATGCAATTTGGTATATGCGACTATCGAATTGAAAAAGTAAAAGAAGTTCAATTTATTCATTACTGATAAAGTAGCAACCTCATTAATAAATTTAAATTAATCAGATTCCAATTGAAATCAAATATCTTCTCTTTTCGTAAATTCCATTAAAGAATTATCTTTTAAAAATAACAATTTGGTAGAAAATACTACATCATTTGTAAATTCAAATGAATAGTTTATAGATATCAAATCCAATTTACTTATTATGGAATTCGCTAAAAAATTCATGACCGAAAAAGCTGAAAAGCTTAACGGTAAAGCAGCAATGCTTGGAATGTTTGCTCTTGTGGGAGCATACTATTTTACTGGTCAAATTGTGCCAGGTATTTTCTAAAAAAAATCTCGTTTTGAAATTTTTGGGGCTTTATAAGCCCCTTTCTTATTTTTCGTCAATAATATGTTTTGATGAAATTCTCCAATCACATATCTCCACACATTCTTCTAGAGATTTTTCTGAAGAACTTTTTATTTCGCAGCCTCTAAGGCAATCATAGAAGGCATACTTAGGATCCAATTGATTTTTGAATTGTTTATTACTAAAAGTATTCATAGTTAAACTCCCTTTGCTTGTTTTTCAAGTTGATTAATTAATTTGTCCAACCATAAAGTCTTGATAATCTTTTTTGTTTTTTAAAATTATTTAGCGTTTCATTCTAAAAGTAAAGTAAGCAAAACCAATAAGAAATAAAAGACTAGATATTCCATAAGTTAAAGCTATTTTGTAAGTGTGTGTCATTTATTTATGAATATATAGGCGGAATAGATATACACTAAGAAAACTCCAATAGCTATAAAACTTCCATAGATTAGAAAGTTCCAAATTTGTAATAAGTTAGTCTTTTTTAATTTTTTTTTGTCTTTTTTAGTAATCATTTAATTTCTTTTTCTTTCCTAGCAGCACTACCTTTTGCTCTTAATACAAGTGTTATTGTTAGAGCAGAAATTAGTATTGCGGCATCAATTAAAAGATGAGGTGAAATATTCATTAACTGATCAAAGAAATAAGAAGAGTCATTATTTTTTCAGCTATAAATTTTTTATCCATGAAAAAAAGGATTTAAATCATATAATTTTACTCCGACTGTCAATCAGAGAAATACTTTAAGAAAGAAGGGGCTAAAAATAGCCCCTCTTGGTGAAACTCTTCCAAAGAAACACCATTATGATTTTACTTTGAAAGATGTAATCTTTAACAATTTAATATATCAAGATAAGAAATCAAGATAAGTAATTTAGCCTGAAAAACCCATTTTTTGTTCTGATGCCATTAATGAGCCAACTAATTTGTGCTCAGCAATTTTTTCTTTGTCATTCATTACTGGCTTGATATCAAAATCTATATCAAATTTAATTTTCCAAGGAGCAAAGTGCTCTGTTATTTTGATGCCTGTTGTAGCTTGGACAATAATATACACATTATTTGAGTAGGATGCATGGTATCTTCCTAAAACTTTAAATCCCTCAAACTCATCGTTTAAAGTTCCATCTTCAATAACCTTTAAAAAAAGATCGTAAGCTGCACCCATAAGAGCAACATTTTTAAAAGTTGCGGTTATAAAATAGGTATTCATTCAGTTTATAAATTTGAAATTATTTCTAAAGAGATTATATTTAAGATTGAGTTAAAATCTTGAAATTAATACTCCTTGTTAATGTCTTGTTTTTGACCGAACATCAATCAAGAAAAACTTTTGATTGAATTAGATGGGACTTCTAATGATGCCAATGATTCCCCATAATGTGATTCGGCTGATCTTATTAGCAACCAGTAAAAAAAATTAGCTAAAGCTTTCTCCACGAGGATTTAGTAACTAATCTAAATAACCCCATAAATTTTGTAATAACAATATACAAAATAAAATTTATCAAGCAATCAAGATATTTATCTCACAAAGCATAGATTTATATTGATCGAGAAAAATTTGCACTTTCAGGCTTAAGGCAGCGGACTAAATCCTCGTGGAGTATTGGACTTTAGCCCGCTCTATTTTTGTAGCAAAAGAAAAATGGTAATGCAATCCAGCTAGAGGACTAATTACTATATTTGATTCAGAATAAGCCTTTATTACTTAATTAAATCAAGAGTATCTGAGCGTATGTTGGCGTTATTTATTGTATAGCAATGCTACAAGAGTTTAGTTATATCAATAGATTCAGTATTTTTGCTCATTGATATATTCATTCATGGAATAATATTATAATTAATACCTAAAGAAGGTTTGATTTTGAAGAAAATAATTAAATATTTGAAATTATTTAAGAGGAGAATTGATATTCTCAATGCAGAGGCTGAATTAAAATTTATATTGGAAAATAAATAATGGGATTTCCACATTGCCCCATTTGTATTGTTTTAGCATTTGTTTCAGTTTTTATTGGAGTTACTCGTAGTTATATGTTGTTTATTCTTTTTAGGGACTTTATTAGAGCAGAATCCAATTTTAAATTGGAGTCAAGCTTTTATTAATGGTTGACATCTAAGTATAAATACTTTATAAATAGGTTGTAGTAAATACTACAAAATCGTCCGATCTACCATCTGATAGACCGCAGTACGACTCGAGCCATAGGACGGGGACTTGAGCAAGTTAAGGAGCTGCATCATGGTAAACATGTATTTCAATGGAAAGTCATTCGTATATTGTAGAAAACAAGAAGAAAAGGTAATAAAGCTTACTTATAGAGGATCTAGTTATTTAAGATAAGATCTCTAATTTCTTTTAAAAAAATTGTAAATTAATAGAATTTTTTTAACTTAGTATTTATTAATACCTTATAAGAAAAACTTATTGTAAAGATATTTTTTGCCTATTTAAAAATTCATATATCCGTATATTTAGTAACGAGAAATTAATTTAGAAACAACTAATTTGTAATTAGTTTTTAAAAAGGTTATGCAACCTATTTCTGAAGAACTTTACAAAAAGATTGTTGAGAGTTCTAAAAAATGAGTAAGTTACTAATTGCTTTATTAGCTTTAGATATAGGTGTTAGTCTTTCTAAAGTTTATATTTTTAACTAAAAATCAAATTACTTAGAAATAAAGAAGAAATTTATTTCAAAAAAAGGAAATAGATATTAGGCATAAGTTATTTTTTCCATTTTAATTTATAAAATAAATAATTAATCCAACAAAGGAGCTACCTACTAGTAGTAAGACCATTAACAAGGCTATTAACTTTGCTAATCCCATAAAGATAAATCAGAATTCCCTGTAGATCTTTGCATCCAGTGAATTTTCCAAACATTATTTACTTTTTTAAAAATTGAAGTAACTGTTGGTAAGTCATCATTAGGTGTCCCTTTGTAAGTAAATTTTGAACCTAGTGTAAAAATGCACATTACTATATTTTCGCTTAAAAATTCGAATCGGTGAATTTTGGTTATTTCTGCCTTTTCTTGAACTATATCACCAGAAATCATTTGTTCGAATCCTTTTGCATCTATAGGATTACCACTGGGTCTTATGAACAAAAAATCGGGAGTTGCATTTTCAACAAAAAATGAAGCCATTTTTTTTTGATTAGCAAACACATTTAATAATGAAATTATTGTTTCTTTATCATTCATAAAAAAAGGTAGTAACCCTTCCAGTTTAGATCTAATTTTTTTAAATGTAAAAATAAAAATGGATAATTTAAAAAAAAATTCGTTAGGATATTCAAAATAATTAGATTTATAAAGTAAATCATGATTAATTCATTAAACAAATTATTGCCCGTTGGCAAAAAGGTCAAAAAATATTTGCCTTTCTTTATTGGATTTAAATTACTTACATTTACTGGCTTCCTTACCTATGTAATGAATCGCTAGATGATGCTGTATCAACAAAAAATACTTACGAAGGATTTAGTGAATAAAGAAGAACGAATAAAACTATTTAAGTCAATGTCCAGTATTGAAAGGAAAGAACTGATCTTAAAGAAGATGAAAGATAAAGGAATAGAAGTAGGGAGCGGGATTCCTAATAAGGTATATGATAGTAAAGAAGTTTATGAATTAATTCATATTGCAAATTGTTTCCCAGAACTAAGAAAGAAAAAAAAAATAATATAATTTTTTTGATAATTAGTGAATTTGTAATTGAAACTTTAAAATTCTTTTAGAAATAGATTTATTTGGCAGAAATCTCCTTTACTTGTATTAATCTATTAAAAATAAATAAGTTCTCTTAATTACTTATCTTTTAATTTCTCAAAGAATAGTAAATCTAACTTTATTTATGTATGTTAAAAAAATTATTTTTAACTTTTTTATTTATTTTTACTCCTTATGTATTTATTTACCCTTCAAAAAAAGAAAATATAAATTTAACTGATTATTGTTATGCTCTTGAAAAAGTACTTTTTAGAAATTCAGTAGAAAAAAGTGAAAAAATATCGAAAAATTTTAAGTCTTTTACCAAAGATATTACCTTTTTTGGTACTGACAAAACTAAAGGAGTTTTAGTAAGTAAGATAATTGATCAATATAAATCTTCCAAGAAATTTTTTATTGTAACTATTGTCCCAAATCAATTTTATTGTTTTGGAGGGTATTGGATTGAGGAGTTGAAGCCAGGTACATTTCAGTCAATTTTCTTTGAGAAAACCAAAGAAAGAATCGATCAATATAAAGATATTAAAAAAGAAGCTGATCAATTTATTAATGAAATTGATTTAGAATATAAATTTTTAAAAAAAGAAATTAAAGATCTCTTTTAAAGATAAAAATTTTTTCTTGAGTTAGGGAACTTTTTGTTATGTTTGAATTGCTTTTTCTAAATGATGAAACATAGAATATTAAAAATCCACAAATGATAATAAAGCTTAAGATTGATAAAGAATAAATAATTTGATTTGTGATATCAAATTTAAATTTGTTTTTAGTAAGTTTTCCAAAGAATCTAAATTTACTATCTGATATTAAATTATATTTTTCTAAAGGATTTTCATGATAATTATTTGTAAGAAGTTTTTTTCATCGACTTTGATGACCAATTGCACTTTATTTTCAGAATCCTCCACTTTGTAATTGGATTGCTCATAAAAAAATCATGAATAGTTGAATCGGGTTATTTTCCTATTTTTAATTTCAAGTTTGGTTTTTTCTAAATATTCATCAAACCATTCGTCATAAATTATAAAATTGGGTTTAGCAAAATAAGACAAAATTACTTTAATAAAAATATATTTAAAAGATAAATGATTAAAAAAAATAAAATAAGTAATTTTTGTTGGTAAATTTCATAAATAATATTTATAAATCATCATTTATTGTAAATGCTTTATTTAATTCAACTTCACCAGATTTTATTCTTCTAGTTAATTTATAAGTTTTTAAAGTTAGTTTATTATTTTGACTTTCTCGTGCCACCATAGGAATAATTAGTTTGTTTTGAAACAATTTCCCAACATTCTTTACAACAAAAAATCCAGTCTTTATGAATTATGGATTTAACCCTGTAATGAATTTTATTTGGTTTATTACAAGAATCACATTTTTTCATTAATAAAAATTTTGCTAAAGAAATTTCTAATAAAAACTAATTTGATTTAATGACTTTCACGAATAGTTTTTTATCATGTCATTATAAATGAGTGCTCTTCATATCCTGAAGCAAAGCAGTGGTCATGTTGAGTGCAAATTTTTTTAATTTTTGAAGATTCTCATATTTACTCCTAAATAATATTTTCAAAATGTATTTAAAATTAAAAAAATTATTATACATATAATTTAGAACTTATAGAAGATATTCACAGATAATATTTATTCGACACTAATATGTATTTAACATTTTCAAATATTATGAACGTTTATTTATTTTGGATTCTATTTTTGGCTCTTTGGGCAATAGTCCCCCTAATGATTATCAAAGGGAAAGCTGACGAATCTCCTAAAATTAAAACCTCCCCTGAAGTAAAATCAAAGAAAAAAGGATGGTTTAACTAGTTGTCTAATCGATCACTAATAATTATTTAAAATAATTTTTCTGAAATTTTTAAATAACTTAAAAACTTTTTAATATTTACTAAAGATGAATCTAAAAATATTTCTAAAAGTTTATTATTAAATTTTATTTAAACTATCTCTAGTGAAAAAACTCGATATGAAAATTGAGATAATTGCTGCTAAATAACCAGAAAAATTTAGAAATGGTGGAAGTATCAAAGGAAGAACAAGAATAATTTTTAATGAAGGTTTTATTTTTTCATAACTAAAAATAAATAAAGGAACATACCAAAATAAACCCATAATCCATGATATTGGATTAATTATATTTATCCAATTCATTATTGTAAAGAAGCATAATGTTATTGAATATTTTGAATATTTAAAGAGACAAATGAAAGCCCCAATAGTCCCTATAAGTCCGCTTAAATATAAATTGCTAGAAAGTAGGGGATTAGCAAATCCAAAAACAAAAAAATGAGAATGAAATAAATTTCTGGCATCTGATGTTCGGACCATCATGGAATCTTTAATAACGCCTAAATTGTTGGGAAGTTCCTTTAGACTGCCAGATGGAATTTGGTTCCATGGAATAGTTATTCTTTCAATAAATGATTGTCTCCATTCCAGAGGACACAAAGTTATATTTAGCAAATAAAGAATTAGAAATGAAATTATTAGGTAAATATAAAATTTATTTTTTCTATAATTTTTTAAAAAGGCGACTGCTAATAATAAGGGAAAAACTTTGATAAATCCCAAAATTGCAATTAAGTTAGCGCTTAAAAAAATCTTATCTTGTTTGTAAAAATATAAAGCTATCAAAGCCAAACAAACTATTAAAATCTCTACTTGACCTCTTGATATAATGGACAAAAGAGGAAAACTAATTCCAACAATAATTAAGGAGTAAGGATTAATATAAAAAAGTCTCTTTTTTATAATAAAAAAAGTTAATAACGAAATACTTATAAGAGAAATAAGATTAAAAATGTTTTTAGAAAGTTCATATGGTAAAGATGCAAGAGGTGTGAAAATATAGGATGCTAAAGGTGGATATTTCCATCCAGAAAATTTAGATAGCTCAGAATTTATTGGACCATAAAAATCACTACTTAAAGAAATATGATTTAAATATGGATTCAGGTTATTTAATACAGATTTTCCTGCTAAATAGAAGGCTCTGTAGTCTATAGCGTAAGTCTCATTACTTATATAAAAAATAAGGAAAATAGGACTTAAAGCAATAATATATTTATCCCATTCAATTTTCTTTTTAATACTATTCATCTCAATTTTATTTCTTTATGTGTTGAATTAAGATACCATAGAATTATTAGGTTTAATAGTCTTAATAAATGATATCGATAGTTATACCTACGTTTAATGAAGTTGAAAATATAGTACCCCTTTTAAAAAATTTAACTGTCTTAGTAAGTGATTTTGAGTACGAAATTATAGTTGTTGATGATGATTCTCCAGATGGAACGTCTAATGAGGTAAATAAATATATGAAGTCTAATAACAGCATTAAATTAATAACAAGAATTGGACGGTCTGGATTGTCCAGTGCTATTAAAGAAGGTTTAATTTTTGCTCAAGGAAAATACTTATTAGTTCTTGACGGAGATGGTCAACATCATCCCACATTTATTTTGGATATGATTGAGAAAATAAAAAAAAATAAATCTGATATTGTTATCGGCAGTAGGTTTCTTAATAACTCCAAACTAGAAGGATTATCAAATAAAAGAAGTCGTGGATCAAAAATTGCTAATAAATTAGCGCGTATTTCTTTGCATAAAAATTACTCGAAATTAACAGACTATTTAAGTGGATGTTTTTGCTTAGAAAAAGAAATGGCAAAGAAATATATAAGAAAAATTGAAATTAATGGATTTAAATTTTTGTATGAATTGCTTTCTTTAAGTAAAGGTAACCTAACAGTGTTAGAAGTTCCATTAATTTTTAAGGAGAGAAGGTTTGGTAATTCAAAATTAGATATTGCAATAGTTTGGGATTTTCTCATATCAATTATCCACAACTTTACTTTAAGATTGTTGCCAAGAAAAGCGATTAGTTTTGGGCTGGTTGGCATTTCTGGTGTATTTGTCCAACTTTTTATTACTTCATTTTTAGTAGAAATATTTCTAATTGATTTTTATAATGCTCTGCCTTTTGCAGTAATAAGTGCAGCGACATCCAATTTTCTTATTAATAATCAAGTAACTTTTCGCTCTGATCGATTAAAAAACTTAGCTTTATTGATTGGTCTTTTGAAGTTTCTTATAGTTGCTTCATTACCTGTAATTGCAAATGTAGGTATTACAACAGCAATTTATAAATACATATCTCCCGACACATTTATCGCGCAAATTGCAGGTATAGCAATTGTGTATGCATGGAATTACTTAGCTAGTAGTTCATTCGTATGGAAGAAATCAATTTAATTTATTTAAAATGATATTTGATTTAACGTTTATACAAACAATAAAGAGAAAGTTTAGGCAATTAATCATAAAAACCCCCCTTGTTGATCGTTGGTTAATTTGTCAATTGCTCCCGCCTATGTTTTTTGCAATAGGCACATTTACAGCAGTTAGTTTAAGTGTCGGAATTATGTTTGATTTAATAAGGAAAATTGTTGAATTTGGATTGCCATTACAAATTGCATTGAAAGTACTGATTCTGAAGTTGCCAGGTTTCCTTGTTTTGTCATTCCCTATGTCAATGCTTCTGGCTACTTTGCTTGCATATGGAAAACTATCATCTAATTCGGAATTATTAGCTTTAAAGAGTTTAGGTTATACGAATAAAAGAATTATTGTCCCAGTAGTTTTTCTTTCATTATTAATGACGTTTATAACTTTTAATTTTAATGATAGTCTTGTACCCACCTCAAATAGAGTTGCGGAAAATATTATGAGATCCTCTTTAGGAAAAGCTTTCAGTAGCGAAGAGGGGAAACATATAATGTTTTCTAGATACGGATCACAAATTGATTCTTCTAATCAAATTTCTAAATCTAATGAAAATTTAACTCATATTTTTTATGCGAAATTTTTCCGGAATAATTTCATGGAAGAAGTAACTCTTATTGATTATTCAAGAATTGGTATTGAACAAACTCTTAAGGCAAAAAAAGGAGAATTTGATGAAAATAATAATTTATGGATCTTTTATGATGGCAGATTAACGATTACTCAAGATGATGGGACAGTAAGTTTTATTAATTTCAATAGGTATCAATATCCTTTAGATGAGGGTCCAATAGATTTAGCTAAAGTACCCTCGGATGCTAATGATATGACATTAAAACAAGCAAGAAAGGCCGAAATACTATATCAAAAATCTGGAAATACAAAGGAATCGAGAAGAATGAGAGTAAGAATACAGGAAAAATTTACTCTTCCTGCTGCTTGCTTAGTCTTTGGTTTGATAGGAAGTGCTTTTGGTCTAAGATCATTTTCAAGATCATCAAAAAGTCAAGGATTTGGATTAAGTGTGTTGCTAATATTTGGTTATTATATTTTATCTTTCTTTTCAAGTTCCCTTGGTGTAAAGGGAATTATAAATCCATTTATAGCTGCCTGGGCCCCTGTTTTTATTTCTATTTCAGTTGCACTGTGGCTAATCAAAAGAGTAAGCAAAATTTAGATTAAATGTTTAAGGAGAGTTAATCAAATAAAAATAATTTAATAAAACTTACATTGAAAGATTATCTATTGAAATTATTCCATCTTTTTGTTTAATTAGAGTAAATTTGAAATTTCATGAAATCTAGAACATCTATAAAAAAATGTAATTGCATCCATTGTCACGAAAAACAAGAACAAATAAATCGTTCAAGAATATATTGGACGAAAGTTAATGAAATTCAATTGAAGGGTTGATTTTTATGTATGATTTGTTTTGAGAAGTATCAAAAATATTTAAAATTTAAATAAAAATATTCCAAGTCTAATAAAAATAAATTTAACTAATTATGCAAGATTACTTTACTTTTTTATTATTTCGGTAAATTTTATTTTCTCGATTAAATAACCATAAAATTGCAAAAATGCAGATAGGAATAAGAATAAAGTCTAAGGACATGTAAGCCTTACTATTTATTTTATTTTTAGCAAGTCTGTATAATTTTTGCAGTTAAATTATTATTATTTAAATCATATTATTAATAAATATAATACGGAATTAATATTAACTATTATGGAATTTGGGCTGAAAATTCTATGTAGTTGGTCATTTTTATTTAAGTAAAAAATATATTTTTGGCTGAAATTTTAAAGAGCTTGCTTGTATCCCTACATGCAAGCTCTCATGACGATTAAGTTAATTTCAGGATTTCTGAACTTAACCAGCTAAGCACTTCCTAAATGCTTAATAACTATATTAATAGGTAAATTTACTTAGTGTGAGTATAAATGCTTATATCCACCTGAAATGCTCATTAAAAAGAAAAAACTTAACAATTTTGTGTCAATCTCATTACACTAGGACAAATAAATAACCTAAAACCCTTCCTTGGATTTACATAAGTTAATAATTGTGTTACATTATTTTTCAATTACTTTTTTTTAAATGTCGAATACAGGTGTAACAACAGAATCAGGTGGAAGACAAAACATGTTCCCGTCTGAAACTAGGCCTTATATAGATGAATCTGTATCTTACGATGGATACCCTCAAAATGCTGAAAAAGTCAATGGAAGATGGGCTATGGTTGGCTTCGTGGCATTACTCGGTGCCTATATTACAACTGGACAAATAATACCTGGGATATTTTGAAATCTATAAATTGCTAAGATTTCCAATTTTATTTTTCTAAATTCAAATAAAGGTAAGCTAAGGGAACTTAGCAAAAAATTTAATTAATTAATTTAGTTTAATTTAAACTAGAGAAAAAGAAGAACCATATAAAGGTTATTGTATTTAATCCAAATATGATCCCCATAAAAATATATGCGAACTTTTTACCAATGAATGCTGTTTCAGGTTCGAGTTTTACCCTCATTAAAATTTTCTAATTATTTAAAGGAATTTAGCATTATTTTAAAAATTTATTTTGTGTTTTAAATAAATTACATTTTTGTAATTCTTAAATTGTAATTTACCTCTAGCCAATTTTTATTTTTTGATTTACATCTAAATTCATTAAATATAATTATTTTGAGATTTTTTATTAAAATAAATATTTAGAATTGGGCCTGAAAAAAATTTTAGTTATGGGGCACTTTAATAAATGAGATATCTATCATATCCAAAATTTTTTCTAAAATAAATTTAAAATTAAAAGTATATTAATAATTTTATTTTTGAAATATATTAAATTTAAGATGTATTTTTTAAGGCTTTTAAAAAATTTTTATTACTACTAATAAAAATTTATGGGAATTTCAGTTTTATTAGAACTGAAAAATTAAATGTTGATTTTTAAATAATTAGCTTAAAAAATTTTAAGTATTTATTAAATGAAACCTGGAATGATTTGACCTGTTGTTAAATATGCTCCTATAAGTGCGATAAAACCTAACATAGCAAATCTGCCATTAAGCTTCTCAGCAACAATTTTTTCTTTTTCTATGATTTTTTCAGTATTTTTCATTAGAACCAACCTGGAATAATTTGACCTGTTGTTACGTATGCGCCAACAGCTGCAACGAAACCCAACATTGCTGCCCAACCATTAAAACGTTCTGCTTCTGGAGTCATTTTTAATAAAGTAATTTTGTAAACAAATATAACATAAATATTTTTTTTTGTAAACAAATTTATCTTAAACTACCTTTTTATCTCAAGAAGTGTAGGATCTGCAACAAAAATGTATCAGAATATACTCTCAGGTGATGAGCTTTCTGGTATTTATTTTTATAATTTTCGAGTACTGAATATTTAATTTAGAAGCTTTTCCTTTTTGGGAGTAAATCCTCATTTAAAGATAAATTAAATTAATATGACCTTAAGGGTCAGCTAGTAGGGATACAGGCTGACTCTTATTTTTTCTGAACCTTAAGTTTGAAATAAAAAAGGAGTTTTTAAAAGCCAAATAATTGCTATTAATAAGTAAGAAATAATTATAAAAAATGTCAATTGAAACTTTTTATATGCATTTAATTTTTGGAAGGCTACCTTCTTTATTAAGTGCTGATTTAATACTTTATTTATTACCTGCTCTTTCATTTTTAATATTATTCTTTAGCTTTAAAATAATGTTTTTTAATGCTCCAAAATTAAGGAAAATCTAATAAGTAATGATCTCAGAATGATTTTTAATGAATTACCCAAGTTTTAATTTTGGATAATAGACTTTTTTTCCCAGCTACTCAAAGAAATAAAAATTACATTGGAGATGTTCTATCAAGAATTATAAAAAAAGGAGCAATATTGGAGATTGGGAGTGGAAGTGGTGAGCATGGAGTAGCCTTTCAAAAACGCTTTCCTGAAATAATATGGCAAACAAGTGATCCAGAAATATTAAATAGGAAAAGTATAAGTTCTTGGATTAATTATGAAGAATTAAATAAGAAAATGCCTAAGCCTATATTGCTTGATGTAGAAAAAATTCCTTGGAACCTTCCAATGGAGATTGTAAATTCTTTGCAAGGTATAGTTTCTATAAATATGATTCATGTTGCTCAATGGAGTAGTACAATAGCTCTATTTAGGGAGTCAGGGAATTTACTTAGTGAGGGACAATTTTTGATATTGTATGGGCCATTTAAAATAGGTAATAAACATATCAGCCATAGTAATTATGTTTTTGATGATTACTTAAAGATGCAAAATGATCTTTGGGGTATTAGAAATATCGAGGCAGTTAGTTTTGAAGGTAAAAAAAATGGTTTTTTTCAAGAAGAAATTATTAGGATGCCGGCAAATAATTTTTCAATAATCTATAGAAAAGTTTCTTATTAAATCAAATTAAGATATCAATAAATGATGAAAGAAAAGTTTAATTGATCAACCTAGGAGCTTTTTGCTCCATTCTTTATGCTTTTTATCTAAATCTGTAATTTTTTCCCCTAAACTCAACTGCCTCTCTAGTAATTCTATTTTTGTAAGAGTAATTTTTTCTGAATAAAATTTATTAGGCTGCTTGCCATGCATGTTGTCTCCACTCATAAAAATTCAATTTAACTAGATCAATATCTAAAATGAAAAATAGAAAATTGTTCATTCTTTTATATTCTTTTCAGATTTACTTAAATTAATGTGATAAAAATTCTGTTTATTATTTTTTTTTTTTTTATATGAAGTTTGCCAGACATATTTCCCTTCATTGATTTCTGACTTTACAGCAACGCAATTACAAGCAATATTCCAGAGGGCTTTGTGGATTGGATCAGGATTAAAAAGGTATGCTTTTTTAAAAGCTTTTTTGATTATAGTAGTAGCCTTTTTGGCATGATAATGAGGGATGGTAGGACAAATATGATGAACTACATGACTGGAACCTATATTATGATGAAGAAAATTAAGGACTTTACCGTAAGGCCTATCAATAGAAAGAAATGCTCCTCTCATAAATGAAAATTCAGTATTTGAGAGATGAGGCACATCTGAGTCTGTGTGATGAAGCCATGTATAAATTACTAACCAACTATTAACTACTAACAGGGGACCAATATACATGGCAATAACTGGAAATAATCCATACTTTAAAACAAAATAAAAAATACCCAATATCGTTAAAGCTACCCCAATATCCGATATCCAAACTTTCTTAGTCCATATTGATGGCCATAATGCTTGGGAAAATGGCTTAATTGGCCAAAAATGATTTGAAGTTCCATACTTAATACCTCCTGTACTACCTGTAAGTAAATAAGCAGGCCAACCAAATATTAAATGTAAAATAAGTTGAAGAATTCCGTAATTTTTTTTACCTATGGAATTTGAAAATTGCAATTCTTTCTCGCCGCCACCCTTTTCTGTGACTCCATTGCCTTCAATGACTAAAGGAACGTGAGTTTCACCGTTAGTTACATTGTTTGTGAATCGATGATGAACTGCATGTGAACGCTGCCAAGAAAAATAAGGAACTAGTAGTAATGAATGGAGTAAATATCCAGTTATAGTTTCCAAAGTTTTGTCTTTAGAGAATGCACCATGACCACATTCATGTGCAATTACCCAGAATCCCATCGCAGTGGTACCTGAAAGTAATGCGTAAATGATCCAAATTGGGATCATTTTTGAAGTGAATGGAATAGATAAGCCTATTACAACTACTATTGTTTGAATTAAAACTGATTGTAAAAGATATCTCAAAGAAGTTATGGTGTTGCACTTTAGATAGTGATCCGGGATAACATCTTGAAATTTTTTTAGGCTTGGAATATCTTTCTTCTCTATTACAAGCGCTTGGCCTCTAAGGCCTGAAAACTTTATATTACTCAAATTTTTGTTAGGTAAGATTTAGTTAAATAAAAATGAATTTACATATTCTATTATCCATCAAAGGATCTTATTATGAAAATAATGTATATTTTTTATTTTTCAAAATAATCTTAAAAGCTAAATTTAATACTCAAACAAACCAATTTTATTCAAGCATTGTTGACTATATGCTTTTTTCAAAATTACTCTAATTTATTTATGTATGTTTTATGTATATTATTTTTTGGGTCGTCTGAAATTGCTTTACTTTAAAGAAAATTTAATTTAAAGACCGCGTATATACCTTTTTGGGAGTCCTGATTGTTTACGTGGTTTTACTACAATAGGCAAAGCAATCACTCCCACGGTAAAAAGACAAATTGGAGCAACTACCATTAATATAGACTCTAAAGACATAAGATGATTTTCAATTTATTAATAAATAGCAGTATTTTTATTTAAAGTCATGCGTATTTATATCTATTCAGTGAATATTACTTCAAAACTTTTATAAATATTAAGCAAATAAGAAATAAATATTAAAAACATCGTGTTTTAATAATTATTCATATTTAATTGTCCAATAGTTTTCCTATTTTGTGGAGATTACTTATGGATGAAGAAAAAAAATGGATGCTAATGACCTATTATTGCCCAACTCATGGGGATTCAGGAATGGTGCATCCTATTCAAATAACAAAAGAAGAAATTAGTGAAAAATTCTGGAAAAAAGGCAAGGATTCTAAAAATTAATTATTGAGAATAAATTTAGAGAATAGATAATAAGTTTTTAATCTTGATTAAAAATATTATTAAGAGAAGATTAATATCTAACAACAAACTGCATAGATGCCTTTAAATCACCAGCATTGATAAAGACAAAGAGAAAGAAATGTTTAAAACTTGTTTGACTACAGATTGTTAGAAATGCAGATAAATAGGAAATTTTTTTATTTGGATAATATGGTTAAATTTATTTACTTAATTAAGTATTTATAAAATATAAAAAGTTTTAGACAAATAATTTTAAACATGATCAGAATCACATGTTAATTCACATTTATTAAGCTCACTATATGATAACTTATCTAAAATTCTTAACATATCAATTTCCGAAAGTTCCCCATTAGAATTCCACTTTAAAGTTGTTTTCCTTTGTGGGATATTTTTCCTATTCATTTTGATTCCCCCCCCTTTAAATGAATTTCTAAACATCGAGTAATGCATTCTTTATGACCATTAACAATACTGCATTCAGTAATACATTCAAAATATGAATTAATAGAATCTATATCTTTATTCTCATTAGTAGAGACAAATGAATTATTCATCATAAATTTAATATGTTTGGAATAGAGATATAGCATGAAATAAAGGCTAATAATCTAATTTATTAAGTTAATTAGAAAAAATAAGTATTATTTACTAAATTAAATTTTTAATCTGTTTTACCTAATAAAAAAAGTAATAATATTTTCTTAAACTATTAAAAAAGCAAAAATATCAAACTTTTATTTTAATTATAATTTTTATATGCAATTGTTCAAAAGAATCAGCATAAAGACTGATTTACTTTTTATTAATTTAGTTAGATGATTAAGAAATCTACCTTAGTATATTTTTAAATGAAATCAGTAATTAATTGGCTTTCGAAAATGTTAGAGAGTATGGCAAACGCTTTTATGCATCCTTTAAAAAACGACTTGCCTCCATCTATAGGTACCCATGCATATAGCAGTATTCCTATAAAAAGAAAATTCAGAAGAAGGTTAAATTAGTTATTAACTTATTGGGATTAATTTTTCATTTTTACTATCCCAAATAATATATTTGAAGCAGTTTGAAAAATCGCTTAATCTTAAGAACTTTGTTTGCTGAAGCAAATGAACATTTGCTTCATGGCAAGCTCTTAAGTTGTAATTTGGTATTCTTTCAGAGAGATGATGAATGCTGTGGAAGGATATGTCTGCCAAAAACCAATTTAGCCAATTAGGAATATCTAAATTGCTACTTCCCAAAATCGCGCCATCGACTATGTCCCAATTCTTTGTATTTTTAGCATATACATTTTTATAGTTATGTTGAACGAAAAAAACACATATTAAAATTGCAGCTGAAAGGGTTAATACTATGGAATAAAATGATAAGAAAAAAATTAACCCCAACCTTTTGCACATAAAAATCCAACCTATTATTACTACTATGTTGTTTATGATTAATTCAAATAGTTCACTAAAATTATCTCCATAATCAGAAAAAGGTGGTTTGATTCTTGAAGAAATAACTAAAAGTTCAGAAAGTTCTTTGTTTTTTATTTTGATAAAAGTCTCTTCCACTAAATCTTTAGCGAAATTAAAAATAATAATAATCAATCCTAATCTAGGTTTTAAAACTAAGTAATAAAAGCCACCAGGGAAAAGCATGATCCAATTTCGACTTACTCTATAAAATATTTGCTCTCTTTTTGTAAGGGAATTATAATCATCAAGACTTAACACATCTATGGGTCCTTTATAAATTTCCCAATTTCCATTATTTCTATGATGAAATGCATGATCAATTGACCATGATTTCTGAGGAATGCCATTTACTAAACCAAGTAAAAATCCAAAAAAGCGATTCAATTTACGTTTTGTAAAAAGAGAATTATGACCGCAATCATGCATCAATGAGAATGTTCTAGAAGAGAAAAGAGTAAGTAGAGAAATAATAGGTATAAATAATAAACCCTTTATTAATAATGAAAAAGGATGAATTGTTATCTGGTAGACAACTAACCAAAAACAAATTATTGGGATAATGGTTGAAATAATTTGATAAAAGGCTCTAAGATTACTTCTTTTTAGGAAGGGTTTTATTAAAAAATCACTCCTGCTTACTTTAACCATATTTCTCAAATTTAAAAAAAACTTTTTTAATTTCTTGATTATTTACTAAATACGAAAACTATCTTTAAGTACTCTTCTAAAGAATAAATTCTTTAGACATAGTTCTCAATTGATCTAGATTTAATCTCTCTAAGTAATTCTTAAAATCACTGAGGGTTCTAGTAGACTCAGAATCCTTACTCTCGTAAAGAAGGCTATTAGAAATTAATTCAATAAGATGATCTTTATCCATAATCCCTTATAGACCATAATTCCTGTTAAAAAAATTAAGGTCTTGAATTCGAGATCATTAAGTCATTTAAAAAAAAATAATTCTCAATGGATTTTTAGGATTTATATTGAGAATTTCATAGATTTTTTAAATCTTGTTCTATTTTTTCTAATCTTTGTTTTAATTTTTTTTGTTCCTTAAATAAGTCTTTTTTCTTTTCTGCAAGTTCTTTGTTAAAGGGGGAATTGAAATATTTTTGATATGCGATTAAAAATACTGTTATTGCTACTTGCAATGCCAAGAGCTCCAATAATTAAAATTGGAGATGAAGGAAAGTCATAAAATGGAATTGACAATGTTATTCACAAAATTAAATTTTAGCTTTTTAAAAAAAAATAATAATGAGTAATAAATACTTATTCTCCAAGAAATTTTATTCTTAAAAGATTTTATCTATAAATTAAACCTAAAAATATAGGTTTATCTTTAAATTGATTTATAAAAATGAGTATTTGTACAGGTGCGAAAGAATGTGTAACTCATAATGATTAAGTTAGTAAAAAATCTTTTATGAAGAAAATCATAAATAAAAAATATAATAAAAATGAACCATGGTTTAAATGGTTAACAAGAGAACTTAATTCTTATGAAGCTTTTCAGGATTTTGCCTCAGGTAAAAATCCTGAAGATGTCGCAGAGGATTTTATCTCTAATAATATGATTGCGATTTCTGAAATTTTCGAGAGTTTTGATGAAGAAGATAAAGATACACTCAATCAGTTTCTTAAATTAACTGAATGCGAATGGCATGTGTTTAGAATTCTTGAAAAGCAAATAGCTTTAAGAGAAAAGATAAGATTCGTAGATTTTAAAAACAGAACAAAATAAAGAGTTAATTTTTATATAAGTTTATTTTTCCCATTACCGGTTTTGCCAAAGCCTAACCAGATAAACCACAAGATCCATCCGAAAAAGGGTATTAAATTTATAAAGATCCATTTCCAATCCTTTCCAAAATCTTTAATTCTTCTTATGTCAATAGCTATTTGAGGAATTATACAAACTATTCCATAAATATTGAAACCAAACGCCCTAATAAAAATTGGTATGGTTAGGAAAGAAATTATTAGGTTCGCTAATTGTACAAGCCACCAGTCCGATCTTGATGTAGATCCATTGAAGTCTATAGCTTTAATCCAAAACTCTTGATATGCATTTAAAAAGTTTTTAAGCATAAATTAATATTTATAGAATTAAATAATATCAATTTAATCCTCAATTGATCAAAATGTTATTTATTTACTAAATAGGATCAAATAAATTCATATCATTTGTATCCTGTTTTGGGATCTCTTTTTGATTTGGCAATGAGCAGAATCCGTCTTTGCAAATCATCTCTTCTTTTGTAATATTTGTAGTCTGAGAGAATGTTTTTTCACCGTGGGTATTTGAAGATTCGTTTAGCATTTATATAGGAAATTTAAGCCAATATTCAATTAATAACTTAATTTATTTTGATAGGCAATAAAATTAATAATTATTATTTATTTACTTTTTTTGATTAGGTAAGTCTCTCCAGAATAGTGCCATTATGTAAATAAATAAAAATATAGAACAAATATAAAGTAAAGAATTAAGATGCATTTTTATTAAAGACAGTAAGCATGAGAAATAAGACCTCTACTTCACGAGTTATAATTATAAACTGAAATATGTTTAATCTATAGTTATTAAATTCTAATATTAATTTATGCTTTTTATGATTTCCTAAAATTTTCATAAGTAAAAGTTTTTAAATATTAAAAAATATTTTGTTTAGTTAGTAAAACTTTATAAACCTAAGAGATTAATAGATCTAATGGAAATCCTGTATTGTTAAATATTTTTGCTGATGTTCAAAATCTATCTTTATTTATTTCTGTTAGAGCTTTTCTACCTTCCTTAAGGGTTCTTAAGACGAGCCAGGTTAAAGACGAAATAATAAGGATGGTAAGTGTAATTAGAGAAATATGAGTTATGTCAATATTGTTCGCCAATTTAATTAATTTACTTATGAGTCTTTAATTCAAAAATTTCAAAAATTCAAACATCTGATCTAGAGTAAGCAGGTATTAACATTCCACCATCCTGATCGTCATTATTGTCATCATCAAACCCACCCCCCAGAAGTAATTCAATAATTACAAGTACAGCTACTGGATAAAGGCACCATAATATCGCTGTAAAAGGGCTTACTGAGGAAGAAGCTGAGTAAAATTCTGTCATAAATTGATACTAATCTAAAGAAACAACAATTGTGGATCCTCTGGGTAGTGTTTTATTCAATATTTCTATAAATATTTTTTAAAAACTTTTCTCTTTAGCACGAATAGATCTTTGGTTTGTATTGATATTTTTATTCTTAAAATCAATTTAAATAATTATTTTTTTGAACCTACTGAGAAACTAATAATGACATAATGAATCGCGCGATTGTTATTTTTTATACTTAACAATAATTGTACAATTTTGATTCAAAAACTATTATTTATCTTGATTTTATAAATTCTATGTTTTCTTTCACTTTTGATCCTTTGGCTGCGATATTTGGTATATCAGGAATTGTAGGCTTCTTTTTCTTCGTTTCTGCTGCTAAGGGAACTTCCAGTATCAATACAAAACCAAAAAAGGAATTAGATTAGAACTTATTGTCTCAGAAAACTAAATTGAAATTTTAAATTTAGTATTTAAAAGGCTTTTTTATTATTACTTATTCCATTGTTTAGAAATAAATTCAAGAAAATCTTTTAGATCCTCTTCAGGACAATTTGTTTGTTTTTGTAAATCAATGCAAATTTGCTTAATATTTTCAAAGGCCTTTTTTACTATTTCGTTTTTTTCAATAACCTCAAAATATTCTTGATCAGTAAAAGGCATAATATTAGTTTCCTTCTAGAAAATTATTTATTAACCATATTTTATCTACATTGACTTAACAGTAAAGAAGAAAAAATCTTTTTTCTTGAATTTAGCTACCCAATCGATAATGTTTTTTAATACTTTTGGTTACTTCCCATTCGCAGTTAAGTCCAGCAGGAAACTCAACAAGATCTCCAGCTTTAATCACGTAAATGTCACCATTTTGGGTACTTATTTTCGCCTGACCTTCAATAATTAAGCAAATTTCCTTGTCATCGTAATTCCATTTAAATTTGCTTGGCTCACATTCCCAAATAGGCCAACTTTTTATTCCATACTGAATTATTACGCTTGCACTACAGGGAGAAGTTATTAGAACTTTCACGAAATAGTTCGGATGTGTTTTTTCATTTTACAAATAAAAGAAATATTTATTTTCGAGAATGTGTATTTCTTTACTGTCTTTTATTTTTTTTCGTTTATCATAAAAAAAATTTTTAGTTTATGGATGAGCTTTCTGTATTGTCAATTTCGCTATCTATAGCTTCTTTAGGAATATTCTTTTTATTTTTCGCTTCAAATGATGATGATGACCAAGATGGAGGTAAGTTGATTAAATCATTAGAAAGAATTAATTAATTCCAAGTAAATAAAACATTTAATAGAGATTTATAACCTATAAAACCTGCATAAATGCAGCTTAAAAAAATAACATAAACTTCCAATGTGCTGAGTCTTTTTTTCTTTAATGTTTTCATTTTTTTAAGTGTTTATAATGTAATTTTATTTAATTTGATTTTTATTAACATGAGTATTTTTTACATTAACCCAGAGATTAAAGAATTATTAATGTCAAGCCAAAAAATAAAAAACAAGTAAAAAATATTATTTTTTTGGTAATTTCTCTTTCCTCAGTCTTAGCAAAAAATAAAGAAATTACTGGAGATATGCTTAATAAAGCCCATCCTACTCCTATGGGAAGGGTTTTAAACACAACTTGTTGTAGAAATATTCCTACATTTGTTCCAAGAAGTATTGAAATAAAAAATCTTTTTTGTTGTTTTTTGTCTATGTTTTTTAAGAAAAAATTAATCTTAAATCCTTTTAGACTAATTAAAAAAATTATTGCACCCAATAATCTTATTTCAGTTGTAAGGAAAGGAGATAAATTGCTTTGAAGGAAAACCATCCTTGATAAAAGACCTCCAAGAACAGCACATAAAACTGATAAAAAAGGAAAAGCAAAAATCTTAAAGTTATTTTTTTCTGAGAAAGAGGAGTTTTCCTTTTTAAAATCGTTACCTTTTCTCAGAATTATGAATAGCGAAATCGTTACTATAATTATTCCAACCCATGATTTAGTTGTTAAATTTTCATTAATAAAAAATTCCCCTGATAAAGCTGCCATTAACGGAGAAAGAGTTTCTATAGATAAAGTTTTTCTTGTGCCAATTGTTTGTAGTGACTTTAAATAAAAAGTATCGCCTAAACCAATACCTATTACTCCACTAATTAGTAGGATAAATATGTTTTTTAAATCAGTTGTAGAACTTACATTGATAAAAGCAGGTATAAAAATTAAAAAAGCTATTATATTTTTTATTAAATTAATATCTATTGATTTATATTTTTGAGTTTGCGAGCGCCAAATAAAGCACGCATATGTCCAAGATGTAGCAGCTCCAAAAGCAGAAAGGATTCCAATCAAAACGAATAATTTTTAAAAATTTTATTTTATAAATTGAGTAAATGCTAAAAAGAATACATAAACAAGAATCAAAATCCCCGGTAAGTACTGAATTAGTGATTTGAAATTATTTTTTTTCATTTTTCTAAAGAAATTTTTTAAACAGTTTTTTTATTAGTAGGGTACAAACTCTCTAACTTCTTTCTTCTTTGAACTTTCGCATTAATTCTTTCTTCTTTTTCTTTTTTCTTGATCTCATCATTTATCTTATTTTGTCTATATCCAAACCAAAGTAGAACCCAAATAACAGAAGTTATTAAAAGAAGAGCAGTATATTGACCAGTCATAGGAAAACTGGCCTCAGAATATTTAACGTAAGAAAATAACAAACTCATCTAATTAACTTAAAGCATAAAAATAACGACTGTGTTGATTTTTCTAGAAATTTAAAAATTACCGAATCCTAGCTATTTATTATGTAGTTTTAAAGTCTTATATTTATTTTTTTATAGTTTTTGGACTAATTTTTATTTATAACTACTTGCTATTATCTGATTGAAGCATATTAAATAATAAGTTTTTGGAACCTTTTGATTTGGCAGTTGTTGGAGGCGGTGCAGCCGGTTTTATGACAGCAATAACAGCTGCTGAAAATGGAGTAAAAAGAATAATAGTTCTTGAAGGAACTTCAAAACTTATGGAAAAAGTAAGGATTAGTGGAGGGGGAAGATGTAATGTCACTAATGCGACATGGATACCGAAAGAACTAATTGAGAATTACCCCAGAGGTGGAATTCAGCTCTTGGAATCTTTTAATCGTTTTGCTGCTGGAGATGTATACGATTGGTTTGAGAAAAAAGGTTTAAAATTAAAAATTGAGGAAGATCTAAGAGTATTCCCAGTGTCTAATTCTTCTTCAGATGTTATTGATTGCTTGAGAAAAAGTGCTTTATCAAAAAACATAGAGATACTAACAAAATTTTTTGTAAAAGAAATTGCAAAAACTCCAGATAATATATTCAATATTTTTAGTCTTAAAAAAGCAAAGGTAACTGCAAAAAATATTATTCTTTCAACTGGAGGTAATCCAAGCGGATATAAATTAGCTCAAAATCTTGGACACACCATTGTTAAACCTGTACCATCGCTTTTTACTTTTTCCACAAAAGAACCAAATTTGGATGAATGTAGTGGGGTATCGATAAGAGGTATAGATATAGAAATTAATTTAAATAATAAGAATTTTCAAAATAGAGGCGATTTACTAATAACGCATTGGGGGTTTAGTGGGCCAGCAGTATTAAAACTTTCATCAATTGCAGCAAGGGAACTTTATAGCCAAAAATATAAATTTAATTTAATCATTAAATGGTCTTCTTTCAGTTATGAGGACTTAAAAGAAAAAATTAATTATTTAAGATTAAATAAAGGCAAGGTGAATCTCATTAATAGTAGACCTGTTCCACTATTAACAAAAAGATTATGGATTTTTTTATTAAAGAAAATAGGAATTGATAAAGAGAAAAAGTGGGCTGATTTACTGGCGGATGAAAGAGAGAAAATGATAAATACTCTAATGAGGGATAAATATAAAATTTCGGGCAAAGGGCCATTTGGAGAGGAATTTGTTACCTCAGGAGGCGTAAAAATTAATGAGGTTAATTTTAAAAGTATGGAGAGCTTAATTTGTCCAGGGTTATTTTTTTCTGGAGAAGTTTTGGATGTTGATGGGATCACTGGTGGATTTAATTTTCAACATTGTTGGACAAGTGGATGGATCGCTGGGATGGCAGTCTCAAAGTTAAATCAATCAATAATAAATTAATAAGTAATAAATCAGTAAGTAACAATTCAATAAGTTTATCTTTTTTTTATTAAGTATTAGACGGAAAAAGTTTTTTGAAGAAACTTTAATTTTAAAGTTTTAATTATTGGTGAAGATTAATGCAGAATCTTGTATCAAAAAAAGAAGAAGAGGAAAGAAGATTAAAAGCTTTAGCAGAATATAGGATTTTGGGAACCAAGCCAGAATCATGTTATGACGATATTACAAAAATTGCTGCTACAACCTGTAATGTGCCTATTTCTTTAATGACTTTGGTAGACAAAGATAAACAATGGTTTAAATCCAAAATAGGATTTCAAATATCAGAAACTAGAAGAGATTGGTCTTTTTGTACCCATGCAATAAAAGAAAATAGTCCATTAATTATTCATGATGCTTTCCAAGATGAAAGGTTTATAAATAATCCATTGGTAACAGGAGACCCCAAGATTCGTTTTTATGCAGGCTTTCCCCTTAAAAATAGTGATGGTAATAAACTTGGAACTCTTTGTGTAATAGACAGAAAGCCAGGAAATCTAACTACACAACAATTCAATATTATGGAATTATTATCTAAGCAAATAGTTTCATTTTTAGAGCTTAGAAAAAAGTCATTGAACTTGCTAGATGCTTTGTCTAACTTGCACAAACAGGAAGGTATTTTATCTGTCTGTTCATATTGCAGAGAAGTGAAAAATAAGGAGGGCGATTGGATGCATTTAGAAAAATATCTTTCGAAAATTAGTGATATTAGATTCAGTCATGGGGTTTGTGATAATTGTATGGAAAAACATTTCCCAGATGTAATCGAAGTATGGAATAAAAAGGATTTCTTTGAAGATGGTCAAAAAAGGTTTTTAGAGTCCTAGATTCAATACCTAACTTTTTATTGTTTAATTTATTTTCTAAACAAATTCTTTATTTGGTGGTTAGTATTGTATAAATTTTGACTAGAAAATGTTATTAGGAACTTTATTGACAGGTGAAATTGCGAAAAGTGCATTAGTAGCATATGTTCATTATTTAGGAATAATATTGTGTTTCGGTTCTCTTTTGTTTGAAAGATTGACTCTCAAAGTAGGTCTTAATAGAAATCAGACGATCTCAATGATAATTGCAGATGTGGTTTATGGTTTAGCAGGAGTTGCGATATTAGTTACTGGGATTTTGCGTGTTAAGTATTTTGGTCAAGGAGGTGATTTCTATACAGGTAATCCTGTGTTTTGGATAAAGGTTTCTCTTTATATTCTTGTGGGATTACTTTCTTTATACCCAACAACAACCTATATCTTATGGGCCATTCCATTAAGTAAGAATAAATTACCTGAAATATCTGAAAATCTAGTCAAGAGGTTCAGACTAATCATTACTACTGAATTAGTGGGCTTTGCAACAATACCTTTGTTTGCCACTCTCATGGCTAGAGGTGTAGGTTTAGGTTGAATAGTTTATTTCTAGAAAGAAATTGTTTAATAAGTGCAAACAAACTATATAGATGGAGTTTAAGTTATAAGATTTCTAAATCTAAAAAAGAGATTATTTTTATTGGTTTAAATCCCTCATTATCGGATGAAGTTTTCTTGGACAACACAACAAAAAAGATAATCAAAATTTCGAAAAACAATAATTACGGCAAAGTAAAATTAATAAATCTATTTGCTCTTATTTCAAGCAAACCAGAAAAACTTTTTAAACATAAAAACCCTGTGGGCTATCTAAACAATAATCATATTTATAAAAACTTAAAACACTGGTCTGAAAGTAAAAATTGTGATTTATGGTTAGGTTGGGGTAACAAAGGTAAATTTCTAAATAGAAATAAAAGAATATCAAAAAAAATAAAGCAATATAACTCAATTAGGAAAAATAATTTTGATAATCCTCTTGGACCGCTTTTAATTAAAAAAACAATCAAAGATAATCCAATACACCCTCTATATTGTTCTGATTATTCCATCCTCCAATCTTATTTTTAGGTAGTAAAGCTCAAATGCAAACCAGTATTTTTAGCTAATCCATTAAATATGTGTTAATTTCTATTTGTTAAGTTAACCTAATATGAAAATTTCAAAGCAATTAAATAAACTCAAAAACTTGAATGTTGAGGCAGAAAAATGTTCTACAAGAGAAGAAGCAAAAAAAATAATTAATAAAGCAATTAAAGCACAAAGTAAAATAAACAAATAAATAAAAAGTAAATTCACTTATTCATAAATTATAATTTTCAAAAATATTTAATTTACACAAATACACCATATTTATTTCTTAGTATTTATGTCTTTGAAAATAATTAAAATAAGGAAATCACACGAAAGATTTAGATCGACTAGAGAATGGCTAAATTCGATGCATTCATTTTCTTTCGCAGAACATAGAGATCCAAAATGGGATAATTTTGGGAAAATTAGAGTTATAAACGAAGATATTATTTCTCCTAATGCAGGATTTAATACACATTCTCATGCAAATATGGAAATAATTACTGTCGTAACAAAAGGAGCAATAACTCATAGAGACTCTTTAAACAATCTTGGAAAAATTCACAAAGATGAAGTACAGGTTATGTCTGCAGGTACTGGAATCTCTCATAGCGAGAAGAATGAAGAAAATGAGAACTGTAAGTTGTTCCAGATTTGGATATACCCTCAAAAAGAAAATATCAAACCTCGATATGATCAAATTTCATTAAATGAAAAGTTGTGGGATAATCTTATTTTTAATTACAAAGACGGTAAAAATAATAAGCTTTTTCTAAATCAAAGTATCTCTTTATGGCGTTGTAAATATAAGCCAATTAAAGAAAAAAAATTGCCATTAAAAATCGATAAATATAATTGGATTCAAATAATAGAAGGTAATCTTTTATTAAAAAGTAAAGACTCTAATTCAAATATACTTCTCGAATCTGGAGATGGTTTGGGTTTTGAAATTAATTATTATGATGATGTTTCTATAGATACTGAAAAAAACTTAGATTTTCTCTTATTTTCGATGCCTTCCTTATAATTTATCTGTTATTTTACCCATCAACTCCTTTGTTAAATGCATTTAAGGCTTGCAAAGCCATATTAAGGTGAACTTCCATAGCACCAAGTGCAATTAGAGAATTTGGTGATTTATCTTTTAGTAAATTCTCTTTTCTTTTTGATAACTCATTAACTACCTTCTTAGTTGAAGCTTCCCAATTGTTGATTAACTCTTCAAATTCTCTTTTTTCAGGGCTTTCTATTTCTGGTAATTCTTCAGAAAAATGAGAATCTTTTTGTGCCTTAAGCATCAAGTAACTTAATTTTTTATGACTTATTGCTTGAGGTAAATTATTAGATTCACTCATTGCTAGTTATAAATTTATACTCAAAATCTAACTAATTAAGTGAATATTCGCTAGAGGGTAAACGGTTGTGATGACCGACCTGAAAATTACGAAATGATACTTGAACAAAAAATGGATTTATTAACCTTTAATTTTTCACTTATTAGTTTCTTGAAATAATCTCCACGCTCTTCATAATTTTTAAATTGATCAAAACTAGAGCATGAAGGTGAGAATAATAATGTTCCTACCCTATTATTTTGTAAATAATGAAAAACAAAATTTAACAGCTCTTTTAGTTCTGAAAATTCAAAAACATTTTTTTCAAATCCTTCATTAATAAGCGCCATTTTTAGAACTTTTGAGCTTTCTCCAAAAAGGAAAACACATTTAACTTTTTTCTTTAAAACTTTTATCCACTCACTATATTCATTGCCTTTTAATCTACCCCCAGCAATGATTATTATTTGACCTTCAATTGAACTTATTCCCGCAATAGATGAGTCAAAATTTGTAGCTTTACTATCATTGATGATTTCCAGATCATTATTTTTATAAATTGTTTCCATCCTATGGGGTAATTGTTTGTAATTAGATAAAGAAGCTTTAATCTTCTTGCAAGATAATCCAACTTTTCTTGCTGCTGCAATTACCAATAAAAGATTTTGAAGATTATGCATTCCTTTTAAAGAAAAATATTCAAGTTTGAATAATTTCTTCCCTCTCTCAATAATGTACGCTTGTTCATCTATCCAATAATCGCAATGAATAAAATTTGATTTATCGAAACTAGTTGTTATCCAAACCCCTCTTGATAGCGAACTGTAGTGATTTCTTAGATTTTTATCGTCATAATTATAAATTCTAAAATCAGATTTTTCTAATAAGCTTTTTTTTATGTTGAAATAGTTTTCAAGTGTTTTATGTCTTTCAAGATGATCTTCTGTGAAGGTTGTCCATATTCCAATATTAGGTTTTACTTCTGGAGATATTTCTATTTGATAACTGCTTAATTCAGCTACAACCCAATCAATTTTTTCATGTTTTTTGGAGTGAGCATACTTACATAAAGGTGTACCAATATTCCCAGCAAAAGGAGCATATAATCCAGTATCACAGAGTATATGGCTTAGTAGATGAGTAACAGTAGTCTTGCCATTAGTGCCAGTAATACCTATCCAATTTGTGTCTTTTAAAATTTCCCATGCAACATTAATTTCTCCAATTACTTTAATTCCCTTTTTTTTCAATTCAATAATAGTTATATGGTCATAAGGTATTGATGGACTTACAACAACAGATTCGATCTCTTTCAAAAAAGGTTGAATTTCTTCAAATACGAATTCTTTATTTAGAGAAACTATGATATTAAGCTCTTCTAATGCTGTTTTTCTTTCTAAGAATTCTATCCCATCTTTACTTTCCCAAACAATTACTCTTTTATTGACGCTTCTCAAATACTTGGCAGCCCAAAATCCAGATTTACCTAATCCAATTACAAGATTAATATTTCTTTTACTTGAATGATTATCTATCATTAAATTTATAATTGCATTTATATTAATTGTGTTTAAAGGGTAATTCAATCATGCGCTTTTTCTTCAGTATTTATAGTATTCGCCCAAGAAAAGTTAATTAATGGAAGATAATACTGCAAAATATTGGTTCTCTTGGTTTTATGAAAAGTGGGAGAAAAATGCTCCAGGTGAATTAATTGAACAGGGTTTAACTCCGTCTCAGATTGCTGAGCGCTTTGTTAATGAAAACCATGATAGTTTTATTCAATTGTCAAAAAAAATTGATGAAAAAAATTATGATGCCTTGACAGAATTTATGAAACTCTCAGAGAGTGAATTACATATCTTGAAGTATTTTCTAAAGTTAGTAAAAATGAAAAATTTATAAGAAGTTATTAAGTATTTCGAGGCTTTTTTCCCATAAATTTTTTCTTTCTTTTTTATTAATGGCGAAAGGAGAAGTAGGGGATAGTTTTGGATGACCTCTGAAATTAAATCTAGGACCATAATGATCACCGCCTCTTGCGTCTGGTGAAGTAGCTGCAAAAAGCTGAGGTAAAGCACCCATCTCAGCAGTTTGAAAAATAGGACTAAATAATTCCAATGAGAATGTTTCTAATGGACCAGGGTTAGGTTTTTGAGCAGTAAAGAGATTTGTTTTTGCAATTCCTGGGTGAGCAGCTAAAGAAAGTATATTTTTGTGCTTTAAGTTCTCATTTAGTTCCAAAGCAAACATTACATTTGCCAATTTGCTATTGGAGTAAGATTCCCATTTGTTGTAATAGTTCTCGGCTTTCAGATTTTTCCAACCAACTTTGCCAAAAAATTGTGCTCCGGAAGTAACCGTCACTATTCTAGATTCTTCTTTTTTTTCAATAATTGGAAGTAGCTTTAGAGTCAAAAGCATGTGAGCTAGATGATTAACTGCAAATTGTATTTCATATCCTTGGGCACTAAGAGTTTTAGGCGGATGCATAATGCCTGCATTATTGATTAGTAAATCCAAATTTTCAAAATTATCAAAAATTTTGGACTGAACTTCAACAATATTTTTTAAATCTGACAAATCTAATTCTAAAGGTGTAAATAATCCTTCAGGATTAAGAACTTTAAGTTTTTTGATAGTTTGATTAGCTTTTTCAAGTGATCTACAGGCTATAACAACATGTGCATTTTTTTCTGCTAAGGCCTTTGCAGTGTAGTATCCAAGACCACTATTCGCACCAGTAATTAGCGCTGTTTTGCCTGTAAGGTTTGGAATATTAGATGTTTCCCAGTTAGAGATTTTAGGTCTTGAAATAGTGGCAGTCATTTAGTAATCCTGCAAATTGCTTTGGAATTAACCAAAATTTAATTACTTTTCCACTGTAAATACTGGAAGTCAGTATCGTGAGCTCTTATTGAAGGTACTATTTAATATTATTTTTCAATTGCATATTGCCATTCGTTATTTTGAGATAAACTTTTCTCTCTAAGAAACTGTAATTTCCTACTATTTATTTTTATAACTATCCCATTAGTTGGATATTTCGCAAATATTTTTTTCTCTAACCAATTTTTTTTATATATTTGGATTTCGCTTGTATGATTTGTGAAGTAACTGTCCGGGGTGCTGAAGCCACATTTTTTAAGATAGTTAAGGGTTTCGTATTGATTAAGTCTTCCATTAAGTATTTGGAAACAGCAAAAGCGGAGACTTTCTCCAATCCCTTTCTTATCATTGAGGTATTTTCTTGTAATTCTTTGGGAAATGCCGGCAACTTGGTTTGTAGCGTATAGTTCACCTCTAATTTGAAAATCTCGTTTGATAGGAATACAATCGGGGACATTTTTAATTTGTTTAATTTTGCTTGAGACATCAAATCCTTTTTTTGTAATAGCTTTATTAAACTTGCCATCTTTATATCTAATTGCAATAGCACAGCCATCAATTTTTGGTTGGATGCTTAATCTTGTTTTTGTTAATAAACTTTCCAAAAATTCTTTATAGTTTTCTTTGGCTAATTTTGGTAAAAGTCTATTATTTTTTTGATTAAAGTAGTCATATTCTGGGTTAAAAGGCACAAAGAGTTTTTCAAGTTGCTTAAATGCATTATCGGAAATTATGCCTTCACCTATTCTGTATTGTTCATCTAGATACTTAACATCTCTCACTAATAAATTATTCATAATAATTTTGATAAATATTTAAAAATCTTTTAGAAAAAAATCATTTAAATAAAGATTTGAAAATTAAAATTAGATCTAAAAAGTAATTGACCACTAAATATCCTCCTACGCAGAGAGTGATTTAAGAGTATAAAATGTACTTATAAGACGTTTAAATTAAATACTTCAATCAAACATATTTACTTAAAAGTGAAATAAAAATTTAAGGATTAATTTGAAGGCAAATTTTTGAAATTTCTATCAATACAAAAAAAAATTTTTTAAAGTTATGAGAAAATGTCATTTTTATTAAAAGCTCAAAATACCTGGGAAAATTTTGCGAAATACAAAATCAATAATTATGCAAAATTAAGAAATTTTGATTTTGGGCCAAATAACGAAAGTTCAGTTTCAAAATTATCGCCTTTCATTACTCATAGAATATTATCGGAATATGATCTGATCCATGATATTAAAAGTAAGTACAAAATCAAAAATTCAACTAAATTTGTTGAAGAAATATTTTGGAGAGTTTACTGGAAAGGGTGGATGGAAAATAGACCTAAAGTTTGGAGAAATTTTATTTTAGAAAACAATCTGGATTTTGATTATGAGCTATATGAAAGTGCAATTAATGGCAATACAGAATTAGATTTTTTTAATTCTTGGGTCCATGAATTAAAGCAGTACAACTATTTGCATAACCATACAAGAATGTGGTTTGCAAGTACTTGGATATTTAATTTAGGCCTCCCATGGCAATTGGGAGCAAAGTTTTTCTTTAAATATCTTTTTGATGGAGATGCTTCATCTAATCTCCTTAGCTGGAGATGGGTCGGAGGATTGCAAACGAAGGGAAAACAATATCTTTTTTCATCATCAAACCTCAGAAAGTTTTCAAATAATAGATTTAATGTAGAAAAAATAAGTAATCAACAAATTTTTCTTGAAGAATCTAACCAAATACCATTTGAAGATGAGATTTATAAAAATGATATGGATCCTAAATCAGATAATCTGATTATGTTTGAAAATGATCTGCACCTTGCAACCCTTAAAAATTTACTTCCAAGCTATAAAAAAGTATTTATTATTCTTTTAAAAAATGAACAAAGACAAATTAAATTGTCAGAATCTGTTTTGCAATTTAAACAAGAGTTGGTCTCTGAATTTGTAGAGCAGTTTGATAATGTTGAACAGATTGATCCTTATTCATTGGAAAATACTTTTAAAAATATTAACGAAATAGACATTATTTATCCTGGAGTGGGAGAAAATTATGATTTCATAACTGAGTTTAAAAATTTACACCATAAAAAAATTTTTAATCTTGTAAGGGATGAAGATTTATTTGCTTGGAAATTTGCTAAAAGAGGGTTTTTTAAATTTAAAGAAAATATTCCAAAAATAAATCAGAGAATATTAGAAAATTTTTCAAAAAATAATTTTTAACTTAGTTGAATTCCTAATCAGAAAATAACCCCTTTGGTAAGTAAGTATAAATACTTATTTAGGTGCGACTTTTGCTCTTTAATCCACGATGAATACTGTGACTAGTTATTTTTACTTAAGGATAATTTTTTAATAGTGCTTTCAACAATTCTTACCAAGTCGTTTAGCAAAGATACTGCTTTATTAATTCTTAGAGTTATAACTGGAACTGTTCTCATACATCACGGTTATGAGAAATTAGCAAACATAGAAAATTTCGCTGATGCTTTTGTAAGACCATTACACCTCCCATTCCCAATATTTTTATCATATGTAGCGGCATTCTCAGAAATAGGTGGTAGTTGGCTATTAATTATCGGCTTGGCCACAAGATTCGGAGCATTGGCAATTGTTGGAACAATTTCTGTCGCTATATATCATGCACTTGTCACTTCAGGTTTTAATATTTTTTTACTAGAGCTTTTACTTTTATATTTCGCTTCAGCAACTTCAATTGCATTAACAGGTCCCGGTAATTTCTCCTTAGATGAGGTTATTATCAGAATTTTGAAATCAGAAGATGAAGAGGAAATTATATCTTCATCAAAATCAAAAATTTCTAAGGAAGTCGAAGTCAAAGAAGAAACAAGTAAAGGTGGCTTATTTCAATTTTTGCAAGCGAACATACTTTCAGATACTTCAAGCTAATTTTTTAGGATAAAGGTTATTGATTAGTTCTAACCTTTTCCTATAACTGTTTCTCTTCTCAAGTTTTATCTTAATTGTTGCTTCAGAAAGACTTATAAAAAGGCCTATAGCAGTCACCCAAGATAAAAAAATAAAAGGGTTTTCTGGAATTTCTGAGAAATTCATATGAATAATACTTCTTTTTTTAAACTGACCGATCACTATATGTTTTTCAACCTAAATATACAATTTAGAAATATTTAAGGATTAATTTCAACTTTTTCCCATTTCTTACTCTTTTCCCAAAGATATCTTTTATGAACAGGCTGTTCTAATTTAAGAAGATCTACTGAATCGATTTCACAATTTAGAACTGCAAAATTTTCTGACTTGGGAAAATTGGATAATATTTCATAAGCAGATTGGGCTTTTGGGTTTATTTTCTCTCCAGGAGATCCCCAAAACCAAGAAGATTTTGATTTTTCTGATAATAAATCCCAATAATTTTTGTTATCACTTAATTCATGTATTTTCCCTTTGAATCTATATTGTGATTTGGTTTTCAAAAAGAACCATAATATTTCTGCATTAGGGTTGGATTTTAAATGCCCAATTTTTTCACTTCTTCTATCTGTAAAAATAATCATTGAACTATCTTTATGCCATCCTCTGAAAACAACTGTTCTTAATCTTGGCTCATTTTCTTCGCTTACTGTTGCAAGCTGTATCCATCTAGTAGAGGGTGATTTGCCCTCTTTTTTTCTAGAAGATTTTAAATCTTGCCTCCAACTAGGTAAGTTGTTATCAGGCATTTAATTTAGGCAATATAAGACCACTTTTCTTTTTGTATTCTTCAAATGAATCATATTTTGAGAGCGATTTATCTTTTTTTATCATTCTTGGTAGAAAAACTATAGAGAAAAATATTGCAAGAATTACTAATGGTATGATACTCATTGAAAGTATGGCAAATGATAGATAAATTAGTATTTCTCCTAGATAATTTGTATTCCTTATATTTTTGAAAAATCCTTCTTTAATTAGATCTTTTTTTAATTTAAGAGAAAAATATTTTTGGGCATCACTAGCAAAGTGTAGAAACACACCAATTATATTTATAGATACAGATGCAGCTATTACGATATTTGGAACAGATTTCTGAGATGAGATAAGAATGTAGGGAGCTACCCAGTAACTTCCAAGGAAAATAAAACCAGTAACTGAAGTTAAAAAGTTGATTTTTTCTTTAAAATAAGGATCCGGGAATATCTTTTCTTTTAGAAGCCAAAGTAATCCATAAGTACCATGTAGAGCTAAATAAACGTAAGGAGCGATCGTAAAATTATCAAAAAAAATCATAAGACCTAACACTACAAATGCTGTGAGCCCTTTATGAAGATTAATTATTTGATTAAGTTTCATCTTTTTTTAATAATCTAAAAAATGAAATTATTTTCTGTGGATACAAGCTAGGTCGTCAAAAGTTTGAATGGGCGATACTGGATTCGAACCAGTGGCCACTACCGTGTCGAGGTAGTGCTCTACCACTGAGCTAATCGCCCAAAATGAAGAATTTAAAATCCCCCTTATAAGAAAATAGCAGGTTAAGTTTCATTTTCTAAGTAATTTAACTTTCCATCTTTCTCTTTTGGTGATTTCTAAATTTAGAATTTCGATAAATCCTTTATTTTCAAGTTCTAGCTTGTCGCCTATTTTTAGATTAATAGTTGGCTTATTAACTTTGCTCCCATTTAATCTGAGCATTCCATTCTCTATCCTTTCAATAATTTTGGTTCTTGATATCCTAAAACCTGCTGAAGCTATAGCGTCTAATCTTGTTGAAGCTTCTACTGTATTAACAAGTTTTTTTATTCTTCCTGAAGGTATTTGTAATTCATCCATACCAACTAAATTAATTTTTACTTTTACGTCTCTCAAATAAAAAATCTTTTCATCTAGATGCTCAATATCTACATTATCAATTATCCCTTGTGCCCCCCTATCGCCAATAGTCCATATATCTCCTACTTTTATTTCATCTACTCCATTTTCAATTAAGAGAGATCTAAAGTCATCTTGTGAAGCATTATCAAATAAAAAATTGCCATAAATTTTTATCCCTTGAGCCGGAAAATTACTTTTTAGCACATCCTCTTCAGGAATATTATCTCCTCTAAAGCAAGCTATTCTGGATCTTTGGGAAGAGGAGAATCCTCCAAAAATAAAAAATTTGAAATCATTTAAATTTTCAAAATCTTTTAAAATCTCTTCGCAAACATAAGTTGAATTAAATCCAGTCCAATAAGTTTCCCAGTGTTTGTAAGCTAAGTTAGCAAAATTTATTAATTCTTCAGTTTCTTTTTTGTAGTTTGAATTTATTAAGATTCCTTTTAAATCAATCATTTAGCCTTCTAAAAAAATTATATCTTTTGCTTCTGATTGTTTTATCAAAGCCCAAGGTATTTCAGTTCCAATTTGATTTTCAAGTAAAACAAGCCATTTACCCTCTTTATTGAAATCAATAATTGATCTCAACTCTTTATTTCTATTGATGTTGATACTTGCAGAAGAAACAATGCTTCCTAAATATCCTGAACCCATTCCTAAAAGACCTCCAATTAATGAGTCCCCGATGTTATTTAAACCGAGAAAGCTGAAAGTAGATAAATTTGTCATATTAGAAAATGCTATTCCAGCTATAAAACCAAATGGCATTAGCCATCTACTCATTTCGTTTTGTCTAATTTTTCTATCAAGTTTAGGATTTAAGATTCTTATATCTTCAAAATTTTGAGATTTGAATAAGATATTTGCTTTCGCATTTAGCAATTCTGTTTCGTCTGATGATATTTTCTCACTTATTGGTGGGATTAAAATAGCTTCAGAGAGCATTACTGATTTTTCTTTGAAAACATCAAATAGCTGGACACATTTATCGATGTCTTCAAATATCACAATACTTTTTGTCAAAATTCAATCCTCAACTGTTTGTGTGTTATTCAAATTAATAAAATAAGATACATACACTATAGATTAAGTTAAAGTAAAAGATTAAAGAACCAATCTTAAATGACAAAAGTTCTAATAACAGATCCAATTGATCAAACAGGAATCGATATTCTTTCAAAAGTTGCTCAGGTTGATCAGAAGATAGGAATCTCAGACTCTCAGTTGGCTTCCATTATTAAAGATTATGATGCTTTAATGATTCGCTCTGGTACTCAAGTGACTGAAGAAATTATTAACTCTTCAAGTAAACTGAGAATTATTGGAAGAGCAGGAGTTGGAGTCGATAATGTAGATGTTAAGGCTGCTACGCAAAAAGGGGTTCTTGTTGTCAATTCTCCAGGAGGTAACACAATAGCTGCTGCTGAACATACTATAGCTATGATGTTGGCTTTATCTAGACATATTCCAGTTGCTAATAGTAGTACTTTGTCAGGTAAATGGGAAAGAAAGAAATTTGTTGGGAATGAGCTTTATAAGAAAAAATTAGGTGTTGTAGGTTTAGGGAAAATTGGTGCTCATGTTGCTAAAGTTGCTAATGCATTAGGAATGGAAGTTTACGGATATGATCCCTTTGTTTCAACTGAAAGAGCTCAACAAATACAAGTTAAACTATCTGAACTACAGGATTTATTCCAAGAATCCGATTATGTAACTTTGCATTTGCCTCGTACACCAGAGACTGAGAATTTAGTAAATATAGAGGTGCTTAAAAGTATGAAAGATAGCGCAAAATTAATTAATTGTGCTCGAGGAGGCTTGATTGACGAAGAAGCATTGGCAGAAGCTTTAAATAAATCATTGATTGCAGGCGCAGCAATAGATGTCTTTTCTAAAGAACCTTTGGAATCTAATTCACCACTTTTGAAGGTAGAAAAGAATCTTATTCTTACCCCACATTTAGGAGCATCTACTCGGGAAGCACAAGAAAATGTAGCTGTTGATGTTGCAGAACAAATCAGAGATGTCTTGCTTGGTTTATCTGCTAGAACTGCAGTAAATATTCCAGGTTTGGCCCCAGATATCATGGATAGTCTAAAACCTCATTTGCAGTTGGCTGAAACAATGGGTCTGCTTATAAGCCAGCTTTCAGGTGGAAAGATTCAAAAACTAGAGGTGAAGCTTCAAGGCGAATTTGTTCAACATCCTTCCCAGCCGTTAATTATAGCTAGTCTCAAGGGCCTCTTAAGTAAAGCTTTGGGAGATAGGATCAATTATGTGAATGCTTCGCTAGAAGCAGATTCAAGAGGAATTTCAGTGTTCGAGAATAAAGATGAGGCAAGACCTGAATTTGCTAGTGGTTCACTTCAGTTAACCACTTATGGAGATAATGGAGAGCATAGCGTAGCAGGAAGCATTTTTGCTGATGGGGAATTAAGAATTATTAGTATTGATCAATACCCAGTTAACGTATCGCCAAGCAGATATATGTTGGTTACTAGGCACAGAGATATGCCTGGTATTATTGGCAAGCTGGGGTCTTTATTAGGTAGCAACAATGTAAATATTGCATCAATGCAAGTTGGGCGCAAAATTGTTAGAGGGGAAGCTGTTATGGTTCTAAGTATTGATGATCCAATACCTAATAAGTTGCTTGATACCATTATTGAAGTAGAGGGAATTACCAGCGCTAATCCAGTTACTTTATAAAAGGCTTAATCTATACAATGGCAATTAAAGATTGGTATAAAGTAACTTTTCTGATAGAAAGTGATTCAGAAGAAATTATTATTTGGAAATTAAATGAGCTTGGAATTTTAAGTTTTTCATTTGAATATTTAATTAAAAATGAAAATAAAAAAGAAGTGAATATATGGCTTCCAATTGATGATTGGACTAAAAGTTCTAGAAGTAGTTTTGAAAAAATAATTAGCAAACTTCTAAACATTAATGAACCTCAGAATCAATTTTTTGACTGGAGTATAATCAAAGAAGAAGATTGGTTGAAAAGCTGGAAGAAATATTGGGCGCCTGAATTAATAGGTCATAATTTTTTAATATTGCCTTGTTGGATAAATCTAGATGAAAAATTCAAAGATAAACAAATCATAAAAATTGATCCTGGAGCAGCCTTTGGTACAGGAAGTCACCCTTCGACTTATCTTTGTTTGGAAAAAATGGAGAATATTTTATTTTCTAATAAAAAAGTATTAGATATTGGAAGTGGTAGCGGAATTTTGAGTGTCGCCGCAAGATTGCTTGGCGCTAGGAAAGTTTCTGCAGTGGATAATGATTATTTAGCTATAAATTCAACTAATTCTAATTTTCAACTAAATTTCGGTAATTTAAAAAACTTAAATACATATTTGGGATCCTTTAATGAGGTATTTTTAAAAAATCAACTCAAACAATTTGATTTGGTTTTATGCAATATCCTTGCTGAAGTAATAAAAGAAATGATTCCAAATATTTATAATTGCTTGAGAAACAATGGGGAAGTAATTTTCAGTGGAATTCTGAATTCACAAAAAGATGAAATTATCAAAATATTAATTCAGAATGACTTGAAATTCTTGGATTTATCAACTAGAAAAGATTGGGTATGCATTTCTGCGAAAAAAACCAGCAATCAAACCTAAGTATAAGTTTTTCTTATGGATACTCTTTAATACATTTTATTGTTTCATTTTTTACTTCAATATCTCACATATCGACTCAATCGATGTTAAAAATGTATTTGATAGGTATTAATTACCAACAATTTTTTATTTAAATGGCTTCTTACAAAGTTACACTCATCAACGAGGGTGAAGATCTCAATTCAACTATTGAAGTACCTGATGATCAGTACATCCTCGATGCAGCTGAAGAACAAGGAATTGACCTTCCTTATTCCTGCAGAGCTGGAGCATGTTCAACATGTGCTGGAAAAGTTACTTCAGGTAGTGTTGATCAATCAGATCAAAGTTTCTTGGATGATGACCAATTAGAAGCTGGTTTTGTCCTTACATGCGTTGCTTATCCGACATCTGATGTGACAATTACAACACATGCTGAGGAAGAATTGTATTAATTATAAAAAAATAACTTTTCTTAGTTGATTATTCATTATTTCTCTGCCACCCTCTAATGAAGGTGGCTTTTTTTTTTTTTGTAAATGGATAAATTTGAATTTTTCAAAGCTGGCAGTGTTCAATCAAGCTATGGAGGTCAGTACAGTTATAAGGTAATTGGACCATGTTGCAGACTTTATGATAGAGAAGAGTTACCTTGGCCCTGCTCAAGGCTTGCTTGGAGAAGTAAGGAGCCTAGTTGGAGAAGAATAGGTTCTAGGTTCGTTGCCGATATGGCTTCAAGAAAATGCCCATCTTACTCAGTAAAGATTTTGGAACCTGGATCAAAACCTGTTGAGACAGTCATAACTCTTTTTTCAAAGAAATTTTCTTCTGATATACAAGAATGGTGGTACAGCAAAAAACCAGGCTCAAAAGAGCCTGGTAATATATTCCCTTCTTAAGTTAGTTAGCTTTAAATATTATGCTTTTGGTTTTGGAGGCATGTAACCTTTTAAGCCAGTGCATTCAAGACTATCAATTGTATTAACTCCAGTTTGTGAGTTCGTTCCACTAGCTCTTTCACATAATGATTTTCTTTGTGAAAGATCAAGATTTGCATCAGTAAAGTCTGCTCCATCAATAATTGCTCCGTCAAAAACACTTTTCATTAGCTCACCATTGGTAAGATTAGCATCTGTAAAATCAGCATTATCAAAGCGTGTTGCATATGCAATGAGGTCAGTCATATTAGCACCTTTGAAACTAGAGTTTTTTGCAGTTGTTACACTCATATATGCGCCTTGAAGATTAGCCTCTCCTAAATCTTGATTAGATAAATCATATTTAACATATTCAGTATTATGAAGGTCGGCACCGTGAAGATCATCTTTTAGAACGTCAACTGATGAAGGATCACTAGGATAGAGTGCGTTTGTAGAGATTGGATTAATAAGTAAACCAATAATTAATGGAAGAAAAATAAATAGTCTTTTAAAAGACTTATGTAGTGATGAAAAAATAGAAACCATTTCGATCAACATCAATATAGAAAACCTATGACTATTATTCCATGGGTTGGTCAATTGCGACCCTTCTTCTCACGAACTGTTGCAGTTTATTTTATTTCTGCAGTTAGAAAATCTTTTGCAATTTGAGTATTTGGAAAAACTTTTTGAGCCTCTTTGAGCAAATCGCTTGGCTTAATTGCATTTTTATTGGTATATCTTGGACTTAAATGAGTTATGATTAATTTTTTTGTGTTAGATAATAATGCTGTTTTAGCAGCCATGATTGTTGTGGAATGTAATTTTTCATAGGCCATGCTTTCATCCTCCTCCGAAAAAGTCGATTCATGTACGAGTAAGTCAGCATTTTTTGATAGTGCAACAGCTGATTCGCTAAAGATTGTATCTGTGCAATAAACAAAACTTTCTCCCTCTCTAGGAGGTCCACAGAATTCTTTCCCATCGAATGTTCTACCATCAGCTAATACGACTTTTTTACCTTGTTGCAGTTCTGAATAAATTGGTCCAGGGGCTATTTTTAGGGACTCTGCTTTTTTGATATCAAATATACCTGGCTTATCTTTTTCACTAACCCTATAACCATAAGCAGGTATTTTATGTTTAAGGCATGCACAATTTACTTTTATTTTATTGTTTTCAAATAGAATTTTATTTTCTGATGCAAAATTTTCAACTTCCACAAAATGTAATGGGAAAGACAATTTGCAAAAACTACTTTTAAGTGCTGAATTTATAAAACTTCGCAACCCTGAAGGACCGTAAATTTTAATACCCTCACTATTTCCTGATAAACCTAATGTAGCTAAAAGTCCAGGCAAACCATAAATATGGTCTCCATGCATATGCGTGATAAATATCTTCTTGATTTGTGAAGATCTAATATTGCTTTTCATTATTTGATGCTGAGTTCCTTCTCCGCAGTCGAAAAGCCAAACTTCTGAAGATTGTGATAATTTAAGAGCTATGGAAGAAACATTTCTCGTTAAGGTAGGCACCCCAGAACTTGTTCCTAGGAATGTGATGTTCACTTATAATAATATTGGTGGTTTTTACCTAAATTAAATCTAAACTTTTAAAGAAACTAAGGCAATTTCAAAATTTGTTTTTCAAACAAAGTGATATTAAAAATTATAAAAACAACTCATAAATTCTGTTTAATAACCATAATAACTTTTTGTTTCTTTCAGAATCGGACTGTTTTAGCTTCAACAGAACCTATAATAAAAGTCCTTATACTAACTGATAAAAATATTAGAATTCGGTCAGATAGATCAATACCATTAACAATCAAAGGGCAAAGATTTTCAAGTAAAAAAATTAAAGGTTTAACTTTAAAAAAAAATAGTAATAAAACAACTTTATTTTTTGATAAGAATAAACAGAAATTGTATGACTTGAAAAATAATGAAAAATTTGAAGTGAAATCCTCTGATAGAAGAGGTATTTGGGTTGGAAAAAAAAGATATGCAGGTAAATTAAAGATTTATATACGTGATAATGAAATATTGGTTGTAAATGTTCTTGGGATTGAAAGGTATCTTAGTAGTGTTGTTGGTTCAGAAATGCCAGCTAAGTGGCCTTTGGAGGCATTAAAAGCTCAAGCCATTGCATCAAGAACTTATGCCTTGAAGCAAAAAAGAAATCCTCTATATGATATTGATTCGACTAATAAGAATCAGGTCTATATAGGACTAGAGGCCAGGACTTATAAAACTAAAAGGGCAGTAGAAAGTACAAGAGCATTAGTTTTGATATATAAAAATAAATTAATTAATTCTTTATTTCATAGTAGTTCGGCTGGTATGACAGAAAATAGCCAAGATGTATGGAAAAATGAATATCCATATCTATCAAGCGTTAAAGACTTTGACAAAAACAATCCAAAACTTCGATGGAATAAAAAGTTTTCAAATTCTCAATTGCAAAAACTATTTCCAAATATTGGAGAAATAAAACAAATCGAAATTCTAAATGTAACTAATACTGGTCGAGTAAAAAATGCAAGAATTCTTGGTGATTATGGAACTTATCAAATTACAGGAGTTGATATGCGAAAAAGAATGAACCTTAAAAGCACTTTAGTAAGATTTAAATTTATTGAAGATAATGAGACTAAATCTAGTAATGAGAACCCTAAATTATTATTAACAAATTCATTAGAAAAAAAACCTCTTACCCATATTGTTCGAGTGGGAGATACCTTGATAGACATTGCTGATCAATATGAAGTTAGTGTTGAGGATATAGTTGACTTAAATAAAATTAAAAATTCATCTTTAATAAACATAGGTCAAAGATTATTAGTCCCAAGAAATTCTCTTAATTCATCATCTTTAGAAAAGATTCTAATAGTTTCAGGATATGGATCTGGTCATGGTGTGGGGATGAGTCAATGGGGTGCTAGATATATGGCTAAAAAGGGAGAAAAAGCAAAAGCGATTTTAAAGCATTTTTATAAGGGTGTTGAAATTAAACCGTTTAAAAAATATTTTTTATAAATAATTATTTTGCATTAAGGACTAATTTTGGATTTATATTAGTTTGATTCTCATTTAAGAATCCTATTCCGAGAAGTGTTTTGTCTCTATCAACTACCTTTATGGGTTTTTTACAATCAAAATGTTTGTTTTTATTAAAGGAATCAATATCAAATTGAATCGCTCTTCCAGTTTGCCAAAAGTTGATCTCTTCGACGTTTCTTAAGATCAATGTTGGAATATGGTTTAATGCAGAAATTGTTGGAATAATAAATTTTTTAATATTTCTTGTTTCTTTTTCCATATCAGATATTTTTATGGAATTTTGTTCATCAAATCCGCAAGCTGAAGTTCTTTTTAGTTGTAGAAGGCAACCCTCGGAATTAAGAATTTCTCCTAAATCTCTTGCAATTGCTCTTATGTATGTGCCAGATGAACAATTGATTTTTATTTCTATGATTCCGTTTATTTGGTCCCATTTCATTAAAGTAAGTTCGTCTATTTTTACTTCTCTTGGTGCTAATTCAAAAACTTCATTCCTGAAAGATTTCTTATAAGCTCTCTCACCATTAACGTGCACACTAGATACTTTCGGAGGAATTTGTTTAATAATTCCTCTAAATCTATTTAAGTATTTATCTAATTTTTCATCACTGATTTTAGGCCAACTTTTTTGATTAATTATTTCTCCGTGAATATCATCAGTGTTAGTTCTTATCCCTAATTTAATTTGTCCTATGTAAGTTTTACCCTGAGGGAGATATTGAATAAATCTTGTTGCACTACCTATCGCGATTGGTAACGTTCCTATAACTTCTGGGTCAAGAGTTCCCGTGTGACCGACCTTTTTCGTATTAAGTAACTTTCTTATTTGTTTAACACAATCATGTGAAGTACATCCTTTATCTTTATTAATTACTAAGAATCCATCTTTAGTTTCCATTTTTAATATTAAGAATACTTTGAGAAAGATTTATAACCATCCTATGATTTTGGTATCGGAAATTTAGAGAAAGAAATTGAAAAATAATAAATTTATTGTAAAAGAGTTTTTAGACAATGCTTTTAATTTGAAATCACATTTAATGGAATACTTATCTATTAGAGAATGTGATTTAGATGGATTCCTTGCAAATGCAAAGATGAATTTAGCAAATTCACATCCTGGAGATGCTTTGAATGATGTTTCAGATTTTTATACTGAAATAGTTGGAGATCGGCATGTAGCTGATTTAGCTGCTTGGCATATCACAAGCAAGGACTACATCGCTGATACTTTAAAACTTCAGCAGAGATTTTCTAGAGATTTGGTTTTAGATTTTGGAGGAGGTATTGGAACGCATGCCTTAGCTAACGCTATGTCTTCAAAAGTTGAGCATGTTTTTTTTGTAGATATTAATGAGACAAATAGAAACTTTGTTGAATACAGGGCTAAGAAATTAGGAGTCGATAAAAAACTTACTTTTTGCAAGACAATTAAAGATACACAAATATCTAAATTTGATACGATAGTTTGCCTTGATGTTTTGGAACATCTTGCTGATCCAGCTTCTCAAATTGAGATTTTCAATGAGTTTATGGATCCTAATTCTATTGCTTTATTTAATTGGTATTTTTTCAAAGGAGAAAAAAATGAATATCCTTTTCATATCGACGACATTAAAATTGTTGAAAAGTTTTTTGAGACTCTTCAATCAAATTTTTTAGAAGTATTTCATCCTATTCTTATAACTACAAGAGCTTATAAGAAAATTAGATAACTATATTAACTCTTTTTCTATTTCTTAAATTTCTTTTAATGCTTTCGAAACTTACGGTTCCTTCTTTGAGAGCAAAAAGAGTATCATCTTTACCTTTGCCAACATTGATCCCTGGCAAAAAAGGATGTACCTCTTTGGCGAATTAAAATTGATCCAGCAGTTACTTTTTCTCCTCCATAAGCTTTCACGCCCAATCTTTTAGAATTTGAATCTCTTCCGTTTCTTGTAGAACCTGTTCCTTTTTTATGTGCCATTAGAAGTGTTTAATTTGTTGATTTTTCGGATTTTGGTTTAGTGTCCTTTTTAATAGTTTCCTTTTTAGTAGAAGACTTAGGAGTACTCTTACCTATTTTAATAGATTTTACCATAACTCTTGTAAGTTCTTGTCTGTGTCCCATCTTTCTTCTTGTCTTTTTTTTCGGACGCATTTTGTATACAAGAATTTTCTTATCTCTTTTATGTGAGACTACTTCTAATTCAATTTTTGCATCCTTAACGTAAGGTTTTCCAACAGTGATAGAGTCTTTGTCTTTTAGAAGTAAAACTTTTTCAAGTGTTATCTTTTCTTTCTCTTTTACATTTAACCTGTCAATATCATAGTATCGATTGACTTCGAACCAAAATTGTTGACCTGAGGTCTCAGCGATTGCGTACAATTCATTACTTTGCGATGAATTGTTTGAAGAGTTTTTAGAATTTTTCATATCTTGGAGACGCTATTAGGTTCAAATTTATAATTTGATTAAACCAAATAAGCAATCATATATAGTTTGTTTATTTTCTTATTTTGTAGTGTAATAAGTCAAGGGTTGTTTTAAATCTTTTAAATCAAATTAAGGATCCATAAATATGGCAGCGAGAAAAACATATATTTTAAAACTCTATGTCGCTGGGAATACTCCAAATTCTATGAGGGCTTTGAATACTTTAAGAGAAATTTTAGAAAATGAATTTAAAGGAGTTTACGCTTTAAAGGTTATTGATGTACTTAAGCAACCACAACTTGCAGAAGAAGATAAAATTTTAGCTACACCAACCTTAGCTAAAATTTTACCTCCACCAGTTAGAAGAATAATTGGTGATCTTTCAGATAGAGAGAAAGTTTTAATTGGTTTGGATCTACTTTTTGATGAATTAACTGAAACTGAATATAGTGGAGATAAATAAATAATAAAATTTTTTAAATGAAGATAAATTAAGTATTTATTTTTATTTGAGTTTCTTAAGTACAAAACTATGAAAGATAAGAAATTTGGCAAATCAGATAAAATGCAAGTACAAAAATTACCTACCGGCATAGAGGGGTTTGATGATGTCTGCAGAGGAGGGTTGCCTGTATCTCGAAGTACACTAGTCAGCGGCACATCTGGGACAGGTAAAACTGTTTTTTCGCTTCAATACTTGCACCATGGAATTTGCAATTTTGATGAGCCTGGAATCTTTGTTACATTTGAAGAATCACCTTTGGATATAATAAGAAACGCTGCTAGTTTCGGTTGGGATTTACAAGAGTTAATTGATCAAAATAAGTTATTCATATTGGATGCTTCCCCAGATCCTGACGGTCAAGATGTCGCGGGTAACTTTGACTTATCTGGTCTTATTGAGAGAATTAGTTACGCAATAAGAAAATATAAAGCCAAAAGAGTTGCAATAGACTCAATAACTGCGGTTTTTCAGCAATATGATGCGATTTACGTTGTTAGAAGAGAAATATTTAGACTAATAGCAAGATTAAAAGAAATAGGAGTAACAACTGTTATGACTACAGAAAGAGTTGATGATTATGGTCCTATTGCTAGATATGGGGTAGAAGAATTTGTTTCTGATAATGTTGTCTTGTTAAGAAATGTTTTAGAGTCAGAGAAGAGAAGAAGAACTTTAGAAGTTTTAAAGTTGAGAGGCACTGTACATATGAAAGGTGAATATCCATTCACTATGGGTGTAGATGGTATAAGTGTATTTGCCCTAGGAGCAATGCGACTTACACAAAGATCTTCAAATATTAGGATAAGTTCTGGAGTTAAAGATCTTGACGAAATGTGTGGAGGAGGATATTTTCAAGATTCTATTATCCTCGCCACAGGAGCTACTGGTACAGGTAAGACAATGCTTGTATCAAAATTTGTAGAAGATGCGTATAACAATAGTGAAAGAGCAATACTTTTTGCATATGAGGAATCGAGGGCTCAATTGCTTAGGAATGCTACTAGTTGGGGAATAGATTTTGAAAAGATGGAAAGTGATGGGTTATTAAAAATTATTTGTGCATATCCTGAGTCAACTGGTTTGGAAGATCACTTACAAATAATAAAAACGCAAATTAATCAATTTAAACCAAAGAGGATGGCTATAGATTCTCTCTCGGCGTTAGCTAGAGGTGTAAGTTTAAATGCATTCAGACAGTTTGTAATTGCAGTTACTGGTTACACAAAACAAGAAGAGATAGCTGGCTTCTTTACTAATACTGCAGAAGAATTCATGGGAAGCCATTCTATTACTGATTCCCACATATCAACAATTACAGACACTATATTATTGCTCCAATATGTTGAAATAAAAGGTGAGATGGCTAGAGCTTTGAATGTTTTTAAAATGCGAGGATCATGGCATGATAAACGAATAAGAGAATTTATTATTACTAACAGAGGACCAGAAATAAAAGATTCTTTTTCAAACTTTGAGCAGATTTTTAGTGGTGCTCCCCATAGAATTGTTCCTGATCAAAATGTTCAAAATGTTTTTAAAGGATTAGAGGATAATTAGTTAATTTCACTGATCTCTCCTCTTGATAAAGTATCGGTATTATTAATAGTTTGAGTCAATAATTCATCTTTATCAGAATATGCCAATGATAAATCGAACCAGAAGGTTGTTCCAACTCCTAATTCACTAGCCATACGAATTTCCCCACCATGTTTTTCAATTATTCCTCTCACTATCGACAACCCTAAACCTGTTCCTTGCTCAGTATGAACAGAATTTTCTACTCTATAAAAACGGTCAAAGATCTTCTCTTGATCTGCTTGTGAAATGCCTGATCCTGTATCAGCTATTTCAATTCTCACTTTTGGTAATGGTGAAACTAATTCGCATTGAGGGGCTCCTTCATCGCTATCATTTGGGGGGAGGGCTGGACAAGTATCTGGCCAAGTATAAGCTCTAATCATTAGGTTGCTGTTTTTTGGACTGAATTTCAATCCATTGCCAAGTAAATTATCAAAAACTTGTAAAAGTAAATCAAAATTTCCAAGAATTGAAGGGATAGTTTCTTCTATCTCATGAGCCAATGAGACATTTTTTTCTGTAGCATTAAGTCTGTAATTTCTAAGAGTCTGTTCAATTGCTGTTTTTATATCCATTTCCTCTAGTTGAATTATTTTCCCTGATTCCAATCTTGATAAATCTAATACATCATTCACAAGTCTCGTAAGCCTATCAGTCTCTGAATTTGCAATACCCAGAAATTCAAGTTGCTCTTCATTAGAAAGTTGATCTTTTAAATCATATAAAGTTTCCACATAACTTTTGATATTAAAAAGTGGAGTCCTCAATTCATGAGAAACATTACTAATAAATCTGTTTTGTGCCGCATTTAATTCTACTTCTCTTGTTAGATCTTGAATTGTGACAGCAATCCCCTTTAATTCAACTTTATTTGTATCTAGGACTGATTGTAAGACAATTCTTAAAGTCCTAGCAGGTTCCCCTAAGCTGAACCTTAAATCATCTTTCTCCTTTTCTCTTTTTAAAATAGATTCTATATTTGTGTGTAAGTCATTAGATAATATTTCTGGGATCTCATTTAAGAAATATTTTCCCTCTAAGAATCTTCCTTCCCAGCGAAATAATCGTTTTGCAGTTGGATTAGTAAGTACAATTTTTCCTTTGGAATCCAATAAAATTGCACCATCTGCCATAGTAGCTATTAGTGATTGCTGCTTTATTTGAGCGGCCTTGAGTTCTTCAATATTTGCCTCGTCATAATTTTCTAGCTGAGTGGCCATTCTATTAAAGCCATTTAAAAGTTCCCCTAGATCTCCTGTCATAGGTAGAGAGATTCTGGATTTAAAGTTTCCCTTGGAAATTTCCCTAACACCTCTTACTAACTCTCTTACGGGTCTAGTAATTGTCAAAGCGTTGAATACTGCTCCTAGTATTACTAGAACCCAAATAGAAATAAAAACAGCTATCGTAACTTCTCTTGTTAGAGAAGCACTGGCTAATGCTTTTTTATTAGGTGTAACTCCTAAAGCTAAAGTCCCAAGATATTTTCCTTTCCATAACATAGGGACAAACACATCAGTTACTTGCCCTTGGGGTGTTACGTGTTGCCTAACTAGGGGGAATTGTGGTCTTTTTTTTAATTCTGATGGTAGTTTTAATCTTCTAGTGAGCTGAAATTGACTGTCTGAACTTGTTGGCGTGGCACTAATCGGTATACCAAGTTGAACTATGTCTTCGGCATCAGTAAAAAAAATGTAACGTAAATTTCGACTTGATCTCCAAAACTTTTCGGCTACATTTGAAATTTCTTTTTTTTGGTTGTTAGCAACTAATTCTGTGACATTACCCGATAACAATAATCCCAGATCTCTGGCATATCTAGTGTCGTTCATTCCTGCATCCCTTTGAATGCTATTTAAAGCAAAAAATGTTATTCCTGTCATTAGTAGACTTACAACTAGAGTAGCTATTGCTAATAATTTTGTTCTTAAACTAAAACCACTCCACCAAGAAAGGAATCTGTTGATCCAATAGTTATTTTTAAAATCCTCATTTGGAGTGAGTTGATATTCTTTACTTTCTCGATTATTGGCATCTACCATAAGACTAATTCTCCTTAGAAAAGTTTTTTCTTACTTGATGACCTATGTCTTTTCTAAAGTAAATACCATCAAAATTTATTTGTCTTAAATTTTTGTATGCTTTTTCGAAAACCATATCGAAATCCTTATGTTGGCAGACAATACTTAATACTCTTCCTCCGTCAGTTAACAACTCACCATTTTTACTTAAAGAGGTACCAGAGTCGAAAATTTGACAATCATTCGAATCAATCTTCCCTATGTTTATTGGTAAGCCAGTTTTATATTCTTGAGGGTAGCCTTTTGAGGTGGCTATTACACAACCACTAACTTTCCCAGAAGTATCAATTTTTTCATCGCCACTTAAATTTCCCATTGCGCATTTTTCTAAAAGAAATACAAAATTTTGATCCATTAAAGGCATTATTGTTTGGCATTCAGGATCACCAAATCTGCAATTATATTCTATAACTTTTGGCCCAAATTTTGTGATCATTAATCCAAAATAAATTACTCCTTTGTAGTCTATATTTTTTTTATTAAGTTCATTTATTGTCGGTTCAATTATCTCTCTAACAATTCTTTCAAGGTAATCTTCTGTTAGCAACGGAGCAGGGGAATAAGCTCCCATTCCTCCTGTATTTGGACCTTTATCATGCTCATTGAGACGTTTGTGATCTTGTGCTGTTGGAAGTAATTTGTATCTTTCTCCATCACATAAAGCAAAAATAGAAACTTCTGGACCCTGAATTTTTTCTTCTAAAACTACTAAATTCCCAGAGTTGCCAAACTTACCATTAAAAATTGATTCTGCTGCTTTTAAACATTCGTCTTTTGAATCGGGAATAAAAACACCTTTACCTGAAGCTAATCCATCCGCTTTTACTACGAGGGGAGTCGATGAAGAATAGATAATTTTTTTGGCCTCCTCTAGTGAATTGACTTTCCAAAAGTTTGAAGTTGGAATATTAGCGTCTCGCATAAATTCCTTTGCCCAAGATTTGCTGTATTCTAATTTTGCTCCATCTTTACCAGGACCAAAAACCTTAAAGTCTTCTTTGCGAAGAAAATCGGCTAATCCATTGGCTAAAGGGGTTTCTGGTCCTATTACAATTAAATCTATTTTTAAAAAAACAAGCTTTTCGATTAATTCATTGTTATTATTTATATCAATTTTTATTCTTTCACATTTATTTATTCTTTCTGATCCAGCGTTACCAGGTATCAAATAAACTTTTTTTATTAGTTTATTTTTTTGAATAGCCCAGGCTAAAGAATTTTCTCTCCCACCATTTCCAATTATTAAGATATTTTCTAATCTTTTGAAGCTTTTAGAACTTTTTGAATTAATACTCATAAATTTGTTTTTGAGGGTTATGAGGTTTAGATGAATAATTAGTTAAGATTAAATTAACTTTTTTAAAATTTGGTTTCTAATAAATATGTTAATTAAAAATGGTACTTTTAGTAATTAAATGAGGTCTTAAATTCATGAATAAGAAATATGAATTAATTTATGAAGGCAAAGCAAAAAAAGTTTTTTCTCATGATGATCCAGATAAAGTAATAATTGAATTCAAAGATGATGCTACAGCTTTTAATGCGTTGAAAAAAGATAAATTTGAAGGCAAGGGTAAACTAAATTGCCTAATAAGCGCAAGAATTTTTGAACTTCTAAAAAATAATAATATCCCAACTCACTTCATTAAACTTAAAAATGAAAATACAATGATTTCACAAAAAATAAAAATAATTCCCTTAGAAATTGTTCTGAGAAATAAAGCTTATGGTTCGTTATGCAAACAAACTACTATTGAATCTGGCACTGATCTAACAAAACCATTAATCGATATTTATCTTAAAAATGATGAACTTAATGATCCGCTTATTACAAAAGATAGAATTGAATTAATGAACATAATAAGTTCTAAGGATTTAGAATTAGTAATAGATTTAACTCTAAAAATTAATGGAATCCTGAAAAGTTTTTTTAGAAATATTCAGATTCAACTTGTAGATTTCAAATTGGAGTTTGGTTATGATGACAAAAATAAAATAGTTCTTGGCGATGAAATAAGTCCTGATAATTGTAGATTGTGGGATCTTAATCAGAAAAATGATACAATTGTAAGTCTAGACAAAGATAGATTTAGAAATGATTTAGGTGGTCTAATTGAAGCTTATAGTGAAATTAACAGAAGAATTAACGATTTCATTTAACTCATTCAATAAAAAATGATTTATTTACCTCAATTAACATTACTATGCAAAAACATTTTTTAAAATTTAGAAAGATTTTCACAAATGTTGCCTGCCCCCCTTTGATTTTGATATCAAATAATTTAGAGCTGGCTGCTAAGTATTTGCCAAATGAAATTGATCAATCCATAAAAAAGTTAGAAATAAACAAAATTATGAATGGTTTATTTCAAGACTTTGATATACAAAACGAGAAAAATTTCTTTATTGCAGAAAATAAAAAAAATATTAATCAAGAAAGTGTTCTCATATCAGAAATTATTATCGAAGGTTGGGAAAATCATCCTGAGGGTAGAAAACTTGAGCTGGCTGCATATGATTCTATGAAAATAAAGCCAGGAAGTATTGTTAATAATCAAGATTTAAATCAAGACTTAAATGCAATATATGCAAGTGGTTGGTTTTCAGGAGTTAAAATAAAATCTCAAGATGGACCATTAGGGGCAAGGCTAATTGTTAATGTAGTCCCTAATCCAATTTTGAAGAAAGTTGATCTTAAACCAAAAAATTCAATAATTTCTGATGAATATGTGGATAATATCTTTAAAAATTTTTATGGCACGACTCTAAATATAAATGAATTACAAAATAAGATAGAAATAATAAAAAAGCGTTATGAAAGTGAAGGTTATTCTTTAGCAAGAATTAATGGCCCAGATAGAATCTCTGAAAACGGAATAGTTACATTAATCGTTTCTGAAGGAATCATATCCGACATAAAGTTAAGATTTCCAGGATCTGATGGTGAATCTATTATTGATGGAAAACCTAGAAAAGGAAAAACAAAAGATTGGGTTGTAAAAAGAGAGTTAAAAACAAAACCTGGCACAATTTTTAATAGAAAAACTTTAGAAGCTGATATCAGTCGACTCTATGCAACATCCTTATTTGATGATGTTAAGGTATCTCTCGGTCCTGATAATACAAATCCTGGCCAAGTTATAATTTTTTTAGATTTAAGCGAGCAAAGAACAGGATCATTAACAGGCGGACTTGGTTATAGTAATAGCTCAGGTATCTTTGCTACGGTTGGTTTACAGGAAACTAATGCATTAGGGCGAGCGTGGTCTACAAATCTCAATTTAAATTTTGGGGAATATTCTACTACCTACAATTTTTCTTTACTTGATCCATGGATAAAAGGTGACAAACACAAAACAGCTTTTAGAACAAACATTTTTTTGAGTAGAGACTATCCACAAGAATTTAAAAGTGAAAAAAATGGGAGAATATACGCTGTAGATAATACAACAACTTCTACCTCTGATGCTCTTTCATCAATAGTTTTGCAAAAAACAGGAGGTGGGTTTTCTTTCTCAAGACCTCTTAATGGAGGAGATCCATTTAAGGTTTCTAAATGGAGAGTTCTTGCGGGTATGAATTTAAAGAAAGTAGAAATGATGGATAGTAATAGTAACAAAAAACCCTATGGTGACATGACTCCAACCTCAGGTAATATAAGTGACATCATATGTATTGGATTTACTCCATCTGATGGGTCTTGTCCTGAAGAAAATACATTGGTCAGTGTTATTGCAAGCGCTTCTAGAAATAATTTGAATAATGCTGTAAATCCAACTTCAGGAAATAAATTTAGTCTAGGTACTGAGCAATTTTTTTCAGTTGGAAAAAATTCTCCAACTTTTAATAGAATGAAAGCTTCATATTCATTTTTTATACCAACAAAATTGATAAATTTAACTAAAGCATGTAAGTCAGGTAATGATTCTAGTGAAGATTGTCCTCAAGCTATTGGATTTCAAATTCAAGCTGGAACAATTTTAGGGGATTTACCTCCTTATGAAGCATTTTGTATGGGAGGCACATCATCTGTTAGAGGTTGGGGATCTTGTGATTTGGCTGTAAGTAAGAGTTTTGTTGAAGCTACAGTAGAATATAGATTTCCTGTTTGGAGAATGATATCAGGAGCTTTATTCGTTGATGCAGGAAGTGATTTAGGTTCTCAAAAGGACGTACCAGGAAAACCTGGAAAATTATTGCAGAAATCAGGTTCTGGTTATTCGCTTGGAGGGGGAGTAGGAATAAAAACACCAATTGGTCCATTAAGATTAGATGTTGCAAGTAAGAACCTTAGTGAAGATTGGAGATATACTCTTGGAGTTGGATGGAAGTTTTAAGTGTTTTCTTGGCCTACTAATTATGATTCTTGCTATACCTTAGCTGGTGTTATTTCCAAGGAAGGTATAGGCCTTCATAGTGGAGAAAAAACAAGAGTTACAATTTCTTCTTACGAAAAAGAAGGATATTATGTTTCTTTTCGGGATAAACCTAACGAGATTTTTAAACTTACTCAAGATTTAATTGGAAGTACGATGCTTTGTACAGCGGTTAAATTAAGAGGAAGAAATTTATATACTATTGAGCATTTATTATCTTCATTGGCTGGGTGTGGCTTAAGTTATATTCATATTGAGGTTGATGGGAAAGAGATACCGCTTTTGGATGGATCGTCAATTCAGTGGGTTAGAGCATTTGAAAAAGTAGGGATTAAAAAGGCACCTAAACCAGATAATTTCTTTCGACAGATTAATGATTCAATAATTTTAAATAAAGAAGGTTCAGTAATAGCTGCAACTCCCTCTGAAGAAACGACAATTGTTTCTACTATAAGTTTTTCTTATAAAGCTATTGGGAATCAAACTTTTGTGATTGACTTAAATCCAAAAAGTTACGTTGAAATGATTGCTCCGGCTAGAACATTTGGTTTTAAGGATCAATTTCAAGAATTAAGTGAACTTGGATTAATAAAAGGGGGAAGTTTGGAAAATGCTCTCGTTTGTAATGGTGATGGATGGGTTAATCCACCATTAAGATTTGATAATGAACCTATAAGACATAAAATTTTAGACCTAATTGGGGACTTGGCTTTGGTAGGGTTACCTAAGGCCCAAATTTTAGTTTATAAAGGATCACATTCTTTAAATGCTTTATTGGCCTCATCCTTAAAAAATTAACTTTATTTTTAATTGTTTTGGAAAAGAATTCATCAAGAGAAAATAATCAACTCTCCTCTGAGAACATACTAGGTTTATTACCCCACAGATATCCTTTTGCTCTTGTGGATAAAGTCATAGAGCATATTCCTGGGGAGCGGGCTGTTGCAATAAAAAATGTAACTATAAATGAGCCTCAATTTCAAGGACACTTTCCTGATCGCCCCTTAATGCCAGGAGTTCTTATTGTTGAATCAATGGCTCAAGTTGGGGGAATCATAGTAACGCAAATGCCTGATCTTCCTAGGGGACTTTTTGTCTTTGCGGGAATAAATAATGTTAAATTTAGGAGACCTGTTGTACCTGGAGATCAATTGATAATTACTTGTGAACTACTGAGCATTAAAAGACAAAGATTTGGCAAGATTAAAGGTGAGGCACATGTTGATGGGAAGTTAGTTTGTGCTGGGGAATTAATGTTCTCATTAGTTGATTAGGTATATGGAGAATAAGAATAATGAATTAAGATCAAGCTTTAGTGGTACTAAAGTTCATCCAAATGCTTCTGTGGATCCAAGTGCTGAATTGCATGATGGAGTAATTATCTCTCAGGGAGCTATTGTGGGTCCTGAGGTGACTATTGGGGAAGGAACAGTAATAGGGCCGAATGCTGTTATTACAGGAAGAACTCAAATTGGAATTTATAATAAAGTTTTCCCAAATGTATTTATAGGCCTTGATCCCCAAGATCTGAAATATAAAGGTGCCGCTACTGAGGTAATTATCGGAGATAATAATACCTTTAGAGAATGCGTAACTATCAATAAAGCAACTGATGAAGGCGAAAAAACTATTATTGGTAATAATAATTTGTTAATGGCATATTGTCATATAGGTCATAATTGTGAACTTGGGAATAGGATAGTTTTATCAAATAGTGTTCAAGTTGCAGGCCATGTAAAGGTTGAAGATAAAGCTATCATTGGTGGATGTTTGGGTGTTCATCAATTTGTACATATTGGATATTTAGCAATGATTGGAGGAATGACTAGAGTAGATAGAGATGTTCCGCCCTTTTGTTTGGCCGAGGGACATCCAGGAAGATTGAGAGGTTTGAATAGGATTGGAATTAAAAGAAGTGATTTGATGGGAAACGAAGATTTTGACTTAAAATTGCTTCAAAATACTTGGAATCTACTTTTTAAATCTAGTGATTCGATATCAAATTCATTAGAAAAAGCAATGAAAGGAAAATTAGACCTTTCATCTTCAAAATTATGTAGTTTTTTAAAAAAATCAATTTCTAAAGAAAGACGAGGACCAATGCCTGTAGTGAATTCATGAATAAAAAGATATTTATAAGTACCGGAGAAGTCTCAGGAGATTTGCATGGAAGTTTATTATCAAAAGCATTATTTGATGAAGCAAAAAAGAAATCTATAGATTTAGAAATTTGCGGCTTAGGTGGGGAAAGGATGAAAAAAGAAGGTGTAAAAATTCTTCAAGATACTACTTCAATTAGTGCAATAGGCATTTGGGAGGCTTTACCCCTTATCTTCCCAACATTAAGAATTCAAAGAAGATTTTATAAATTACTAAAAAAATATCCTCCAGATTGCTTAATTTTGATTGACTATATGGGGCCAAATATCAATATTGGAACTAAATTAAAAAGATCGAGAAATAATATTCCGATTTACTACTACATAGCTCCCCAAGAATGGGCGTGGAGAGTGGGTAATAATAGTACTACAAATTTAATTAAATTTTCAGATAAAATTTTTGCCATTTTTAAGCAGGAAGCGAACTTTTATAGAAGGAGGGGTGGAAATGTTTCTTGGGTTGGACATCCAATGCTTGATTTGACAAAAAAACTACCTTCCAAAAAAGCTTCTAGAACAATTCTAAAACTTAAAGCAAATCAGAATATCTTACTTTTAATGCCCGCATCAAGACCACAAGAGTTGAATTATGTACTACCCACCTTTTTGAAAACTGCAAAAAAACTACAATTAAGATATCCAAATCTTGTTGTTTATATTCCATCTTGTAGAAGGGTTTTTGATAAAAAATTCAGACAGGGTCTAGAAAAATATGAAATTAAAGGTAAGGTTCTTTCTCAACAAGATTATTCTGAATTTATACCTCATATTTATTCACTAACAAAACTAGCTTTATGCAAATCAGGCACAGTTAATATGGAATTGGCTCTATATGGAATACCACAGATTATTGGATATAGAGTAAGTAGAGTTACTGCTTTTATTGCAAAAAGAATTCTTAATTTTAAAGTAAGGTTTATTTCTCCAGTAAATCTTTTAGTAAAAAAATTTATAATTCCTGAGTTTGTTCAGAAAAATTTTAATGAAAAGAAAATTTTTTATAAAGCTTGTAGGCTTCTCGATCTGACCTCAGAAAAAACAAAAATCAAAAAAGGATATAATCTTTTAAAAAAGGAATTAGGAGAGGTAGGAGTAGTAGATAGAGCCGCAAAAGAAATTATTAATTCCATTATTTGAAATCTATAATGAAGAAATGAAATATTTTCTCCCTTTAATAATTGCTTTTTCAATACTAATTAATCCTTTAAATACTCTCGCAGAGGAATTGATTCTTGCAGGAGGTTGTTTTTGGTGTTTAGAACATGATTTAGAGTCATTGAAGGGGATAAATTTTGTACAAAGTGGTTATTCAGGAGGGGATTTAAAAAATCCTACCTACGAAAATCATGAGGGTCATCAAGAAGTGGTTTTGGTTGACTATGATTCCCAATCGGTAACTTTACCCGAGATACTTAGGCTATATTTGAGAAATGTTGATCCTCTTGACGGTAAAGGCCAATTTTGTGATCGTGGAGATTCTTATCGTCCAGTGATCTTTTTCAAAGATTCAATCGAAGAAAGTGATGCAAAAAATGCACTCATTTCGGCTTCTAATGAATTGCGAGTGCCATTAGAAAAAATATCTGTAGAACTAAAATCAAAAGATCAATTTTGGTTGGCTGAAGAATATCATCAGGATTTTGCTGAGAGAAATGAATTCAAATATAAGTTCTATAGATTCTCATGTGGGAGAGATCAGAGGTTGGATAAATTATGGGGTGATAACGCTAGATCAACAAATCTTTGGAATGAGTGATTTAAATATAGTTATTTATTTTTAATCCATTGAACAAGAGTTTTAACTCCAAAGCCGGTTGCGCCTGAAGGGTTAACTCCCTTATTCTTATCAGTCCAACAAGTCCCAGCAATATCAATATGAGCCCATTTAATCTCTTTATCAAAGAATTCCTCTAAAAACAAAGCAGCAGTTATTGACCCACCTGCTCTAGGACCTGTATTTTTCATGTCAGCTATATGAGACTTTAAACCTTCTTTATAAGATTTTTGTAAAGGCATTTGCCATAATTCTTCTCCACACTGGGCTGATGCGGCTTGTAGGTCATTTGCTAGATCATCATTATTGCTCCAGAATCCAGCCACATCATTCCCTAATGCAACAACAATAGCTCCTGTTAAAGTTGCGAGATCTATTATTGAATCTGGTTTTAAGTTTGATGCGTATGTTAAAGCATCAGCTAATGTAAGTCTACCCTCCGCATCAGTGTTATTTATTTCAATTGTCTTACCATTAGATGCTTTAACTACATCTCCAGGATGTACTGCAGATCCATTTATCATGTTTTCGCAAGATGCCACAATAAAATGAATTTCTAATCCCTTTGGTTTTATTGCTCCAAGCGCTTTTGCAGCTCCTAAAACTGCAGCGCTTCCCCCCATATCATATTTCATCATTTCAATTTGAGATGCTCCTACTTTCAGGTTGTATCCTCCAGAGTCAAAGGTTAAACCCTTCCCAACAAGTGCAATCTTTTCTTTTATAGGCCCCTCTGACTTTAAAGTAAGATGTATAAATTTAGGATCTAGATCAGAACCTTTTGCTACAGCTAAATATGCACCCATTCCTAAATCTTCACAATCTTTTGCCTCTAAAATCTTTACTTCCAAACCATGATCATCAGCTATTTGAGAAGCTTGTATAGACATTTCCTGAGGTGTAAGACTATTTGGAGGGGCGGCTACAAGTCTTCTAGCTAGTTCTACACCTTCGCATATTTTTTCTGTCTCTTCAAAGCTAATATTCTCAAATTTCTTTAAATTCAAAAACTCCATTTCTTTAAGAACTTTTTCTTCATCTTTTTTCTTGTTGAATCTGTTGTCCTTATAAGCAGATAATCTGGCTGATTCAGCTAATTGATTTATTTCTAGTTTTGAATTTATCAATTCCCAAGGTAGCAAGATGCTGATTTTTTCATTTTTATCAACAGTTTTCCTAATTAAATTTCCTATGGAGTTTTCTATATCACTTTTTTTTAGGTTTTTCGATTTGCCAAGACCAAGTATGATTAAAGTTTCTAATTTTTGATCTAAAAATTCAAAGCTTAGAGTTTCCCCTTTTTCTCCTTTGAATTTTTTTTGAGAAACTTTTTTTAGTAATAATTTTGGGTCAACAACAAATTTTATGTTTTCAAGTTGGCTTGCAATTTCTTCCTCTAAAACTCCAAAAATTAATGAAGCACCTTGCCAGTTATCTAGATTCTTTTGGAATGTGGAAAATTGCATTTGTAAAATTGATTTAATTAATGTTTAGTTGTTTGTGAAAGTAGTTGCCCACCTATCTCTGGTCTCTTTATTAAAAGGGGGCAACCATAAATATATCAGTTGCTGCTCTAATTTACGTCTTAACTTTACTTCTTTAGGTACATCTAAGAAGAAACGAATATCTTGATGACTTGAGAGGTTGTTTTGGGCTAGGGCTTCTTTATAGTTCATGAGGTAATTTTTACAGTCATGTTCTCCCTTCCATCTTTTATTTGCTACGTTTGTTTCTCCTATGTAAAGGATTATTTTAGAACTCTCCATCGAGTCAATTACAAAATACATTGCTGGACCATTGTGTATATATTGATTGGTTCTCCAAAAGTTCAATGATATTGGTTGAAGGGAAAACGGATCAATTTTTTTTTCGTTGGAAATTGTATTTATAGGAAGACTTGTTTGGTGCAAAGTTTTTTTGTGAGCGTCTTTTGAAATTTTAAATTGGTGATTATGGATTCTATTTCTCCATTCAGTTAGGATTTCGCCTTTAATTTTTAGACTATTTGAGTGTTGAAAATTAATTGATGTGTTTACATTTGAACCAAATAATTCAAATTGTCTATTTTTATTTGAAATATTATTTAAGTTAAAATTTTCCAATATTAATGAAACATGTTTACTAAATTTAATTCTGAAAAAATATAAATCAAAGAATTATTTATAAACTAAAATTTATTAATTTTCTAATCAATTTAAAAGATTCTTGTTATCGAGTGTGTAATTGAGCCTTAATCTTGCGAAGTAAAAAAATAAAAATGGGATTCTTTAAGTCAGAAAAAAACTCATAAATTAATAAATAATAAATAATTTTAATTCATGTCTTGATCCTTATTGAATTTTTCCCAATCGCGTTCTTTTGAGAATTTTATGAGTTTATCTTTAATTTTTTTTAAATTCACTATTTCCTTCATTTGTAAAAATCTTTTTTATTACTAGAGATAAACTAGTCATTGCTAGATATGAATTCACTTTAAATTTAAATATCTTCAAATAAATCTTTGTGTTTAAAAATTTAGGTAGTATTTTCTACCTTTCAATTATTGGTAAAATATATTAGTTTAGGACAACATGAGTGCAACATCACTTCAAATCCTTTGTTATCAGGAAGTGAAAAACAAGAAAAGTTGTACCGCACCAACTTTATTATTCAATGATGCAAAATCATCAAGTCAGTTATAATAATGGTTCTCAGAGATTAGGGGGAGGATTATAATCATGGGATTCTTCGAGTCAGACATCGTTCAAGAAGAAGCTAAAAAGCTTTTTACGGATTACCAAGAACTTATGAAACTTGGCTCTGATTATGGAAAATTTGATAGAGAAGGGAAAAAAATGTTTATTAAAAAAATGGAATCTCTCATGGATCGTTATAAAGTTTTTATGAAGAGATTTGAATTGTCTGAAGATTTTCAAGCCAAAATGACTGTAGAACAATTAAAGACACAGTTAAGTCAATTTGGAATTACTCCTGATCAAATGTTCGATCAGATGAATAAAACCTTAATAAGAATGAAGGATGAACTTGATAAAACTTCTTAAATTTAACGGTTAAAGCTTCATGTCAGATAATTTAATATTGCCATCATGGCTGTCAAGAGGATTAGAAGAATATTTCCCAATTATGGGAACGTATCAAACTTTTTCGGAGATAATTGATCATGCGAAAAAAAATAAAAAAAAATTAAGGGTTAAACTAGGAATCGATCCAACTGGAACAGATATTCATCTTGGGCACAGCATATTGTTCAAAAAACTTAGGGCATTCCAAGATAATGGACATGTTGCAGTTTTAATTATTGGAGATTTTACTGCTCAAATTGGAGATCCAACTGGAAAAAACAAAACAAGAGTGCAGTTATCGGAAAAACAAGTTAAGGAAAATGCAAAAACATACTTAACCCAACTAGGAATGGGTAAACCTTCTAATGAATCTATTTTAGATTTTGATTCAAAAGATAGAATAGAAATTAGATATAACAGTGAATGGTTAAAAGGATTAGATCTTAATTCGATAATTGAATTAATGGGGAGTTCAACAGTTAGTCAAATGCTAGCTAAGGAGGAATTTAATAAAAGGTATACTTCACAAGTTCCTATTGCGTTGCATGAATTCTTATATCCACTATTACAAGGTTACGATTCGGTGGTTGTTCAATCAGATATTGAGCTTGGAGGTACAGATCAGAAATTTAATATTGCAATAGGAAGAGATCTTCAAAGGCATTTTAAACAAGAACCACAATTTGGTGTTCTTTTGCCAATTTTGACAGGTTTAGATGGAATTAAGAAGATGAGTAAATCTGAATTTAATACCGTGGGGTTGACTGATGATCCTCTTTCAATGTATTCAAAATTAGAAAAAGTTCCCGATAATATAATACCTACCTACTTTGAATTACTTACTGAATTAGATTTAAATTTGCTTGAAAACTCAAATCCTCGTGAATTACAGAGAAGAATGGCTTTAGAAGTTACTACTTTATTCCATGGGGCTGAAGAAGCATTAAAAGCGCAATCAAATTGCGAAAAATTATTTCTTGGACATAAAGAAAAAGTTGGAGAAATTCCAGAGATTTCATTAAAAGAAATGGTTTTTCCAGTTAAGTTTTTTTACTTGCTAAGTGCTCTAAAACTTTTCAAATCAAGCAGCGAATCCAAAAGATCTATTAAAGGTGGGGGGGTGAAAATTGATAGTCAGAAAGTAATAAATCCTGATTTAGTTTTTGATTCAAAAAATGAATTAGAGGGAAAAATTTTGCAAATTGGAAAAAAAATAATTAAGAGGTTTGAAAACTAAAAATTTATGAATAACAGATTTAATTCAGAAGATAAAATAATATTGGCAATTGATGGACTAGATGTAAGTCAAGCAAAATTACTTCTAGAAAAATGTCCTAATATTAAGTGGGTGAAGGTTGGTTTAGAGCTTTTTGTTAGAGAAGGTCCAAGAGTTATTGAAATTTTAAAAAGTTTAAATAAAAAAATTTTTTTAGACTTAAAATTTCATGATATTCCAAATACCATGAGTGCAGCATGTTTCCAAGTTTCAAAATTAGGGGTTGATATTATTTCTATTCATGCTTCAGCAGGTCTAAAAGCTCTTAAGGATTCGAAAAAAGCATCTTTTGAAGGAGCAATATCAGGCAGTGTAAAACCCCCATTTGTTGTAGGAATAACTGTTCTAACAAGCTTTTCTCTTAAAGATTTTCAAACTGATCTTGATAGAAATAATTCAATTGAAGAAAATGTATTGAGACTTGCAAAGTTGTCTTTTGATGCTGGATTAGACGGATGTGTCTGTTCCCCTTGGGAGGTAAAAATGTTGAGATCTATTTATAAAGATAATTTTGAACTAATTACACCAGGTATCAGGTTAAAGATTGACAATAAGGATGATCAAAATAGAATTATGACTCCCCATGAAGCTATAGATAATGGTGCTTCTAAATTAGTCATTGGCAGATCAATATCAAAAGCTATAGATCCTAATAAAGCTCTAATAGAAATATGTAAATCTATTAATTCTCGTTAATTTTGGACTCTTCTCCCTTGATCAATCTTGATATATTTGTTCTATGTTTCCAGATTACTAATAATGCCACAATTAAACTTATAAAAAAGTATGAGTGCATAAAATTACCGAGGTAAAAAAACATAAAAATAGGAAGTAAGATTGCAGCTGAAATACTAGATAAAGAAACAAATTTAGTTTTTGTTAAGACTATTAAAAAAATGCCAAGTGATGCTAGTCCAACTTTCCAAGAAAGAGCCAAAAACATACCTAATCCAGTCGCAACAGCTTTCCCTCCTTTACCTCTCAGCCATATTGGCCAAATATGTCCTGAGATAGCTGATATGCCTGCTATAACTTCTATTAATCCTAGAGCTGTGTAATATTGAGCCATTTTTACTGCAATAATGCCTTTCCCAACGTCAACGATAAATACAAAAAGTGCTGGCCATTTCCCAACATTTCTTAAGACATTTGTGGCACCAGTAGATCCAGAACCTATAGTCCTTAGATCTATATTTTTAAGATATTTTCCAATTAAAAAACCTGTAGGAAGTGATCCCAAAAGATAACTTGTAAAAATTATTAAGATATTCATAAAGATTAGTTTAATTCAAGATCATCGTAAATTTCACTATCTGAACCAGCAAATGCAACCCATAATGGGAACTGAAGTATTGGAATTTCAACAGAGGTTTCTGCTGCATCAATAATAATAAATGGCAATTCTTCATTGGCTTCTAATCTATCAGCTCTTTCGATGACACCTTCAGGCCTTTCAAAAAGAACAATTCCACTACTAGGTCCAAAGTCATCCCTTGTGAGACCGAGTGAATCTTGAAGAATTCTTCTCCATTCACCTAATCGTTCAGGTTGCGAAGCTAAAATAAGAGTCTGAAACTGATCTCCATATAATTCGCCAAGAATAGATATTAACCCCGCTGATATCAAAGCATTTTTTTGTCGAGATCCTCTACTTTCAATAGAACCTCTTCCGCCCATATTAAAGAACCAATCATGCATAATTTCTATATCTGAGGAATCAAGACTCCTTCTTAATTTCCAAGGTTCAGCATAAAAATCTGGTTGTTCTATAAAACTTGAAAAGCAACCTTTTATAATCTTCTCATCTGGCTTAAATGTTTCAGAGAGAGCAGGAACATTAACCACATTATTTGTGCTATTGTTCTGCTTTTTCTCATCAAGGGGAGATGGCTTTACAATTATCGGTTGAGAAACTAATTCAAGTTTCTCTACGTTTTGAGAAAGATTCTGCAAAGCTCCAGTTAAGTACTCTTGAAAGCCTTTAACTCTTTTGGCGATATTATCTGACTGTCCTTTGAAATTTGAATCAATATCTTTTTCTAATTCATCTTTTTTTGTTTCCAACTCTTTTATTTCTCTAACTAAAGAGTCTTTTTTTGAAACGAGATCTCTAAAAATTTCATTAGAAATTTCATCAAAAGATTTATTTAATTTGTCGTTTTTTGATGCAATTTTTTTATTTTGAGTCGTATTTTTCTGACTAATTTGTTTAGTTTTATCATCTGAAATTGACTTATCTATGATTAATTCCTTCTCAGGATTATTGTTAGAAACTTCTTTATTGTCCATTTAAATAATTTTGATGATTAAGCAAATACTGAATTTTAGGAATTTTTAATTTCCAAGGAGTCAACTTTTTTTATGAGCTCATCTTTTAATTGCTTTGGATTAAATAATATAGGTAATAAATGAGGACTGGACTTTTCTCTAAAATAAAAAATACCTGGGATTATAGGTAAAAAGAATTTCCATGATATCCAGTTCTTGAATGGAAAAGTTCTAATCTCTTTTCCTAATTGTAAAACTATAAAATCTTCATTTGTTATTTTTATTCTTAAGGTAAAAGACTGAAGTAATAAAAAAAAGCTAAAAGAAGCAAAAACTATTGTTGGCAAAGAACCAATATTTAAAAATAAAAGCATAAAACTTAAAAATATTAAAATGATTGGTAATTGAAATGATGGTGATATTATTACTGGTTCTGATTTTTTGGGTTTAGTGTTGAACATAGAATCATCCAAATAAAATTTGTGTTAGTAATACATCCATTAAAGATACAGTAACGAGAGTCATTACAACCGCACCTGTTGTACTTGTTCCAACTTCTTTTGGACCACCTTTGGTTGTGAGGCCATATCCACAAGCAATAATTGAAATAAGTAATCCGAAGACCACAGATTTTATCAACATTGAAGTTAAATCTGTACTGGTTAAACTCACATTACCGGATTTTACAGATGTCCAAAAAACTATTGGAGGAACTTTATAAAAAATTGTGCTCCAAATTTGTCCACTCCATAAAGCTACAGATAAAAATAAAAGACACTGTATTGGAGACATTATTACCATAGATAGTAACCTTGGGACTACCAAATATTGGACTGGTTCGGTTCTTAACATGGTAATTGCCTCAATTTGTTCTGTAACTTTCATAGTGCCCAGTTGAGCAGCATAAGCAGTGGCAACTTTTCCAGTCATTAAAGTAGCAGTTAGAAGAGGAGCCATTTCTCTCGCCATTCCGACCGCTAATAAACCTCCAATTTCACTTGAAACCCCCATACTTGTAAGTTGTGATGCAACTTGAATATTAAAAACAGTACCTGCTGCAATTCCTGTAATTAATACAATTAACAAACTTCCAGGACCTGACTCCATAAGTTGGTCAAAGAGATCATTTTTGGAAATTTTACCTCTAAAGATAAAATTAATTGCTTGCCCACCAATGATTAAGCTGCTTAGAAGTCTTTTAAAAAAATTAGGGTAATACATATCTTTATATTAGTTTGTAATTAATTTTCGATCCCATTTTCTCATGATTAAAAGACCAATTATTACTAATATTGAGGGTATAAAACCAATACATAACCTAATAGTTAATTGTGCTGAGTAGCATTGTTCCAAGATATTTAGACTATCTTTATCAACAAAGCATGATTGATAACCAGATAAATACAATAAAAATCCTAATAATTGAACACTAAACGCGATACCAATTTTCTGAATAAGTACCATCCAAGCAGTATATAATCCTGCTGGTTTCTCTGGATCTTCGTCTATAGCATCAGGAAGTAGTGACCATGGGATCAGAAAAGCGGTTGAAGCTCCAATGCCAATAAGACAGATTATGAAAATTAAAAGAATGAACAGAAATATATTACTGGCATTGAGAAATAAACTATCCCCAACTCCTGAAACCATAGATAAAGAAGGTAAAAACAAAGTTGCCGTACATGAAAGAATCCAAATCATCGCTCCATAGTTTAAAGCTGAAATCCTATTCAATTTATTTGATACTCTGGTCCATATTTGTAAACCCACTAGAGCGCTAATTTGGAAAGGGATCGGGATCCACTTAGCAATATATGTAGGTACATTCAGTACATCTTCTGCATATATTAACGCTACTGTTTGCATTAATTGTAAAGCGCACCAGAGAAGAATATATAGGGTAATAACTTTTAGAAATTTTTTATTTCTGAAAATCCTTTTGAATTGAAGTGTTATGGCTTCAACTTTTCCTGAAGGCCTTCTTGCTTTTTTTGCGAATGGAGCCAATCCCCAACAAGAAATTAATGTCGCAGCAACTGCAATAAATCCGCTTATTTTACCCATTAAAAAATATTCATTATTTACAGATCCTTCAGAACCTAATACAAATCCAGCAATTATTAAACCAGTTAGTCCTGCAATTATTGAGCCAGTAAATCTAGATGCATTTAGTCTTGTTCTTATTGCGGTGTTTTCAGAAATTTCAGTAGATAGAGCTGCAAAAGGAAGATTAATACTTGTATAAGCAGTCATTACGACTATGGAAATAGTGGCATAGTAGATAGTTTTTGTTAACACGGAACCAGTTGGTGTCCACCATATCGCAGCTAAAGAGAAACCAAGAGGTAGAGATGCTGCTACCATCCAAGGGATTCTAGGCCCCCATTTTGATTTGGTACGATCACTTAACCATCCAATTAACGGATCATTTACTGCATCCCATATCTTTATTAACATTAATAATGAACCTGCAATTATTACTGGTAAGCCAGCAGAAATAAAGAATTTGAATAGAAAAAAACCAAATTGCGTTGCTACTAAACCAGTCCCTGCATCTCCAAGCCCATAAGAGAACATTAATCTTGTTGTTGATCTAGTAATATTTTTTTTGGAGTGTGAATTTTCCAATCTTTTTAATTTGTTGATTGTTTGATAATGTATTATTGCAATGGTAATTCTGTTATTTAATGCGGGCGTGGTTTAGTGGTAAAACCTCAGCCTTCCAAGCTGAAGATGCGGGTTCGATTCCCGCCGCCCGCTCTTAGAATTTTTTATTTTTTGCTCCAAATACTTCTTCTGAAATGATTAATAAAGAGCTTCTACTCTTTATTGAAACAGATTTTTCATTAATAGTTAAGGGTTTAAAAATCTCAGACATGCTAGTGTCAATAACTTTCAACCAATTATATTTACATTTCGGTAAGGAGAAATCAATACTTTTTGAATATGCATTTAAACCTATCCAGACCAGCGGATTAGTACTGCCTTTGTTAATGCTAAAGGCAACTGTGTGAGACCAACTACTCCAATCGGGTCTATCTAACTTTGTTCCATGCCAATGATATCTTGGAATATTTTCATTGGATTGATTATTAGGGAAGAATGATGGATTAAAAATTTTTATTAGTTTTTTTCGGATTTTTATAACGTATTTAAAATATTCTAATAATTCCTTATCTTGTTGACCTTGTTCCCAATTCATCCAGCCCAATAAATTATTTTGGCACCAAGAATTATTGTTACCGCCTTGTGACCTTCCTATCTCATCACCCATAAGTATCATTGGAACTCCCCTAGATATAAGTAAACTAAGAATGAGATTTTTTTGTTGTCTTCTTCTTAAATCATTAATTAATAAGTTTGTAGTTGGTCCCTCTATACCATGATTCCAAGAATTGTTATGGTTATCACCATCTCTATTTTGTTCTCTATTCGCAAAATTATGTTTTCTATTGAAAGTTACTAAATCTTTTAGAGTGAATCCATCATGTGAAGTAATAAAATTTATTGATTTTGGGAAAATATTATCTTCTTTATAAATAGATGGTGTCCCTTTTATTTTATCGCTCATATTCCAAGCGGTATCTTTATCCCCCTTCCAAAATCTCCTCAAGTCATCTCTAAAATGACCATTCCAAGTGAAAGTATTCTTAGATGGGAAATCACCTAATTTATATAAACCGCCACAATCCCATGGCTCACTAATGAACTTGATATCAATAAGTTCTGGCTCACATTCAATATCTTCAAAAATTGGAGGATTATCAAGCGGCGAAAGATTTTCGCCTCTTGATAGGGCAATTCCCAAATCAAATCTAAAACCATCAACTCCTAATTCACTCGCCCAACATTTTAATGATTCAATTATTAGTTTTCTAACTAATCCTCTGTTTGCTGCAATAGTATTACCACATCCAGAGACGTCCTGATAATTTTTATCTTTTCCAATAAAGTAATAAAGATTTTCATCTATACCTTTCCAAGATATTGCTGGCCCTTTTGAATCACCTTCGGAAGTGTGATTGTATACAACATCTAAAATGACTTCAATGTCTTCTTTATGACATTCCTCTACAAATCTTCTAAATTCCTCTCTATTCTTTTCGGCGGATTCATTCGAAAGATATTCAAAATGCGGAGTAAACCAATTGATTGGACTATAACCCCAAAAGTTTTTTAGACCATTTGGGGCATCAGTAGGATCAAAACAAAAAATTGGAAGTAATTCAATTGTTGTAATACCCAGTTCTTTGAGATATGGAATTTTTTTTAAAAATTTCTTAAAACAACTTTCATCTTTATCGTTTGATTCAGTGAAAGCTTTGATATGGAGTTCATAAATAATTGTTTCTTTCCAAGAATGTTTCGGTCTTGGATAATCCTTAAAATTAAATAATTTTCTATCGCAAACAACGCTTTTAAGACAACAATTAGTATTTTCTTTCGTTTTCAATGCATTTTCTCTTTTATAACTTCCCCATCCGGTAATACCCCTTGAACATGGATCAAGTAATACTTTTTTTTCATAGTTATTATTAATTTCATTATTTTTTTGTTTTACTCTAAAAGCATAAATACAACCTTCATCTAGATTTTTTATTTCCGCATGCCAGTAAGGACCTTTATTATGAGTCTGATCTAATTTGAATATACTTTTTGGGTAAATAGAGTCCTCTTTCTCAAACAATAAGATTTCTATATATTCTGCATTTGTGGCTATTAAGGAAAAATTAACTCCTTGTGAAGTTAGAGAACTCCCTAAAGGAAATGGTTTACCTTTATTGAGATGAATCACTTTCTCTTTATCATTGATTAGTTAAATATTGAGATAATTTATTTAAATTACTGATATTTAAATAATAGATGCAAAATTAAAAAAAAAACTCAAATTTAAGCCTTCACTAATCAACTTTATTAGATCTTGGAGAGTACCAATTTTCTATTTAATTAAAATTTCTCCATCCATTTGCTCAGTGCATAAAACGATTTAGAGAGAAAGTTTAATAATGAAAAAAACCAGATTTTTCTTGATTTCAAAATACAAATTATGCTTTTTCATGTGATGAGAAGGAAATATATCTGAAAATTAATAAAACATAATAAATAGCTTAAATTCTTAAATTCATCACCTTTTGACATTTTTTTCCTTTGCTAATTATAGTTATATTTTTTAATGCTAAATCAAGTGCTACCAACGCTTTTAGCTGTTCTCTAAATGAAGAGGCTATTTTTTTTAAGAGAAAAAAGCACGGCTATAAAAATAAATAATGTTGCTAAAAATGTCCCTAAAATTTGTATAAAGCTTTGCGCCGCCGGCATTTTCGGTTGCCGTATTTGTATTTGCTCCATATGATGTGGAAGTTCGAGGTTTAAAACTCGATTTAAATCTTTTTTTAAACCTTAGCTTTAATTTAAATTTCAATGAACAAAGCTGATTTAGTAAATCTTGTTGCAGCTCGTACAGAGCTCACAAAAACAGATGTTTCTTTAGTTGTTGATGCGGCTATTGAAACTATTGTTGATTCAGTAGTGGAAGGCAAAAAAGTCTCTTTACTAGGATTTGGTTCTTTCGAACCAAGAGATCGTTCTGCAAGACAGGGATTAAACCCTAAGACAGGCGAAAAAATAGCAATACCCGCTAAAAGAGTTCCAACATTCTCTGCAGGTAAACTTTTTAAGGATAGAGTTCAAGGGTAATCTTTTTAATCTATTTCTTCCTTTAATAGGTGCTCTTTGGGGGCATCTTTTTTTTATCGCAATTAAATACAATTACCTCAATGATCAAAAATCCTGCCGAAGTATCCAAAATTTTGAAATCTTAAAAAGTAATGAAATTTTTAACTATTTTATTCTTAAAATTTTTATTATTATCAAATTTCCTTATGGCAGAAACAATATCAACAAAGTCTAAAATTATAAAACAATCTAGTGATTGTTTTAAAGATTCTCGAACGCAAGTATGTAAAGAATTAGTTTCTGAAATAGAAAAACTTCAATTAGTAGTATTTGACCAAAATAGATTCAAATGTCAATCTAGTCTATTGGGGCTGCAAACGGAAATTATTGAAGCTTATTTTTTTAATAATTCCTCAAATGAGAGAATTTCATTAATGATTCCATATGTGATTAAAAATTGTTAATTATTAAAATATTTTATTTTTTTGGAATATTATAAATTTGTTATTTAATTTGTAATGGTAAAAGGTTTTTCTGATAATGAAGTTAAGAATAATACTCAAAATACTCAAATAAAAGAAACAAAAAAAGAAAAAAAAGGCTTAGCTGGTTTTCTTAAAGGCAAGAAATTTACTTACACTTTGCCGGGTAAAAAACAAATAAATATTTTTGGATCAATAGTAATAAGCTTAAATATGATTTTAGTATTGTTAGTCATCCTTTATTTAAAGAATCAAGAATTCCATAACTTTGTATTTAATGTTGGTCGTTAGCTATATTTTTAGATCGAAAAATTTTACCAGATGATATATTTAAATTTTAGAAAATTTTATGAAGTTAGTTAATTTAGTTTCTCAAGTATTTTTTTTGTTAATAACTCTTCTATTGTTGATATATTTTCTAACAGCTTATGACTCTGCTTTTGAAGCAGACCAAGATTGTCATTCAAATCTTTCAGGTTACGATAACCTCTCTGGAAATTATGGATGTGATCATGATACTGAGACACATCAGTGGATACTTTACGAGTCCAAAGAAAGTAAAGAACCCGCAAAAATTATTAAGAAATTTAGGTATAAATTTTTATAGCTCAAATTTTTTATAAAAAAACTTTGCACCTATTATGGATATTATTCCTGTAATTGTGAAAGTAAGATACTGATATATGCTTCCTTCTAAGTAAATTTTATTTTTATAAAGAGGATAATCTATGAAAGAACCTAATGTTCCCCAAATCATTACCCATAAAGATATGTATAGGATAAGTTTTATTGGATTAGATTTTTTATCTTCCATTTTTAATTGATACCAAAAATTGAAGAAGTCACAGGTCTGCCGTTAAAAACCAACTCGGTTAATATAAGCATTAAGAATCCGATCATAGCTGCTCTTCCATTCACAAGCTCAGCGCTGCTATTGAATCCAAAAACATTTTTTACTTCATCTCCCTGATTATCTACCCATTTTGAGTATTCATTATCAGTTGATGGAATATTAGTAAAACCATCATTTTGATTTTCTGTAGTAGAGTCGTTTTCTTGCATAGATTTTTGTTTATTCTAATAATTTTAAAACTAATTTATTATTAAATTAAACTCTAGACTATAAAAAAAATTAAGACAAAAATTATGATCCACAAAAATTGTAATTTCAATATTAATTGACAAATTAAATTGATTTTTTCTTCAGTGCAATTATCTCCAGTCGCATTGATTATTGGCTTTTCAATAATTTCATTATTATATTTACTTTTCCCTCCCAATTTAATACCAGAAATATAGGCAAATATAGCTTCTGAAATTCCAGCATTAGGAGAATCATATTTTTTACCGTCAAGATAGCTTTTTTTTATGATTGATCCATACTCATTAACTTTGAAGCTAACTAAAGGTAATGTGATTAAAACTAATCTTGAAGGGACAAATGTAAAAATATCTTCGATTTTGGCACTGAAAAAACCTAAATATTTAAAGTAATCATATTTGTAACCTATCATTGAATCTAAAGTACTAATTGCTTTATAAGAAAAACCAAGTGATAAAGGTCCTGGAAGAAGAATTGAAAACTTCATAAAAACAATTCCAATAAAAATCCAAAATAATGGCCCAAATATTCCATCAACAGAATTTTCAGTAAGACTCTCAGTACTTGATCTCAATAGATGTTTTATAGAAGATGACCTCACATCCCTACTTACTATTCTTTGCACTTTCTCTTTAATTATTCTTTCATTTTCGTCATTAACTTCTCTGCGTTCTATTAGTTCTGAAATCTCTTTTACACTTGAAATAAGTCCTTTAGTTGCGAAACAACTTGAAAGTCCAAAAAAAATTAACAATCCAATAAAAAAATGATTTCTTGATTGCACATACCTCAGTTCTATTAATTTACCTAAACCAAAACTCATTCCAATAGTGGATAAAGCCAAGATGAAACCACCCCAAAACAATATATTTTTATTCTTTCCAAAATTATTTATGAGGTATTCAGATATTTTTTTTATGTAAAAACCAATTATCTGAACTGGATGGATTAAGAATCTTGGATCGCCGATCAATAAATCAAAACCGATCGATCCAAGAAATATTAAAAATAGATTTATTTCAGCCAACTGAACATCGAGCGCAGACCTTTACCCACCTTCTCAATTTCATGTTTTGAGTTCTCCTCTCTTAATTTTGTCATTAAGGGTTTGTTTTTATCGCATTCTTCCACAAAATTCTTGGCGAAAGTTCCATCTTGAATATCCTTTAGAATTTTTTGCATTTCTTTCTTCGTATCAGTATTGATAAGTCTTTTGCCACTTACATAGTCTCCATATTCTGCAGTATTTGAAATAGAATCTCTCATTTGAGATAATCCTCCCTTCACCATTAAATCAACAATAAGTTTTACTTCATGTAAGCATTCAAAATAAGCAAGTTCAGGCTGATATCCTGCCTCTACAAGAGTTTCAAAGCCAGATTTGACAAGTTCTGATAATCCTCCGCATAAAACCGCTTGTTCGCCAAACAAATCAGTTTCTGTTTCTTCTTTGAAGTTTGTTTCAAGAATCCCAGCTCTCGTTCCGCCAATCCCTTTAGCGTAAGCCATTGCCAATGATCTTGCATTTCCGGAATAATCCTGCTCTACTGCAAACAATGCTGGAACTCCTTGACCATTCTGATATTCCCAACGAACAGTGTGTCCAGGTCCTTTTGGGGCAATCATTACAACATCCACAAAACTAGGAGGTTTGATAAGTCCGAATCTTATATTGAAGCCATGAGCAAAACTTAATATCTTTCCTTCTTTTAAGTTTGGTTCTATTTCTTTAAGGTAAACATCTTTCTGAAACTCATCTGGGAGGAGAATCATAATCCAGTCTGCTTTTTCGCAAGCTTCAGAAACGCTAAATACTTGAAGACCATCACTAATAGCTTTGCTTTCAGACTTACTACCTTTATATAATCCAACAATTACATCCATCCCGCTATCTTTAAGATTCAGGGCATGTGCATGACCTTGTGAACCATATCCAATAATTGCTATTGTTTTGTTATTTAAAAGACTTAGATCTGCATCTTTGTCGTAAAAGAGTTGGGTCATTAGTTGTAGCTTCTTTGCATTTGATAATTAATATTTTAGACATTAATGGTGTAAATAAACCAAAAAATTATTAATTTAAAAACTAAAATTAAAATACTTATTTAGAAAATTTAAGGCTGATTTGCTTCGCTTGGATGGGTGATTACTCTATCAATTAAGCCATAGTTTTTTGCTTCTTCCGCACTTAGAAAATAATCTCTATCAGTATCTTTTTCAATTTTCTCAAATGATTGGCCTGTCATGTCTGCCATAGACATATTTAACATATCTTTAATTCTTAAAATTTCCTTAGCTTCTATTTCAATATCACTCGCTTGGCGTTGAGACGTCCCTCCAAGAGGCTGATGAATCATTATTCTGCTATGAGGTAAAGCAACTCTTTTGCCTTTTGTTCCAGCGGCCAATAGGAACGCTCCCATGGAGGCTGCGAGACCTACGCATATTGTGACTACATCACTTTTTACGTATTTGATAGTGTCGTATATAGCCAAGCCAGCAGTTACTGACCCTCCTGGGCTATTTATATATAGATAGATAGGTTTGGAATTATCATCAGAATCTAGATAAAGCATTTGTGCAACAAGGCTGTTAGCAATACCATCATTCACTTCCTGTCCAAGAAAAAGAATTCTTTCAACACCTAGTCTTGTATATATGTCAACCCATCTTTCGTATTGACTTCCGGGAAGTCTGTAAGGCACGCTTGGAGTTCCTATTGGCATGATTTTAAAATAGTTTTGTGAGAGTTAAATTTTATTTGGGAGATCTTTTTGACTTGTGAGTATTCTATCGATAACTCCATAATCTAGGGCTTCTTGGGGGTTGAGATAACTCATTCTGTCAGAGTCTTTTGAGAGCTCTTCGATAGTCTTCCCAGTATTACGAGATAGAATCTCTAACATTGATTTTTTATTTTTCAAAACTTCCTCAGCTCTTATTTGGATATCGGTTGCTTGGCCTCTTGCTCCGCTTATAGGTTGATGTAAAACAATAGAAGCATGTGGAAGAGCGGCTCTTTGCCCTTTAGTGCCAGATGAAAGAATAACTGCAGCAGTCCCCATTGCTTGTCCAATACATATTGTGTGTACTGGAGGCTTGATGTAGCTGATTGTATCGCAGATAGCGAAAGCTTCGGTTTCAAATCCAACTGCGTCACCAGTGTACCAACTAGTTCCTGTTGAATTGATATAGAAATAGATTGGTTTTTCTGGATCCTCAAACTCTAGATAAAGGAGTTGAGCAATGATTAGCTCAGTAACATCCATTCCTAGTTGTCTTTTTGCATCGTCATCTGAAAATAATGGTAAACCAAGATAAACGATTCTCTCTTTAAGTAAAAGAGAGGGAAGATCAGGGGGTGGGGTCCTCATGACGGTGTTTTCGCCGTAATAAGGAGCAGATACAGTCATTTGTATCACGAAATTAAGATTGAACTGATTCTAGCTAGATTTAGCCCTGTGTCGCTGGTGATTTAAAAGATTTGTTTGACTCAGGATTATTTATTAGTTTTCCAAATACCATTCTTCCCGTGGGAGTTTGTAATGCTCCTGTGATGACAATATCTAATCTGGTTCCCACAAAATTCTTTGCCTCATCAATGACAACCATTGTGCCGTCATCTAAATATCCAATACCTTGCATTTTTTCTTTTCCTTCTCTCACGATTTTTATATTAAGTGATTCTCCTGGTTGTACTTCTGGCCTTAAAGCAATAACCAAATCACTCAAATTCATAACTTTTAATTCTTTAACTTCAGCAATCTGAGAAAGATTATAATCAGCCGTAATTAAAGTTCCTGTCATATCCTCAGTAATTTTCAAGAGTTTTTCGTCTACACCATTACCTTCATATTTTGTTGGATTTATTACAAGTCTTCTCCCATATAAATCTCTTAATTCTTTTAATAACTTGAGGCCTCTTCGCCCTTTCGACCTTTTTTCATTACTGCTTGAGTCAGCTAAAGTTTGTAATTCGTCAATTACACTTTCAGCAACAATTAATTGCCCTTCCAATAAGCCGCAACTTAATAGGCCATTGATTCTTCCATCAATAATTACGCTGGTATCAAGAATTTTTGGGCTTGCGGCAGGTAGGATTCCTTCATTAACTAGATATGCATCAGTATTATTTGGATTGAATAATCTTAATAATGTCCTTCCATGAGTATCTGCCAACTTATAACCAAGTACACCAAAGAAAATGTTACTTAATATAGCCGCTAAGGGTTTTGCGAAAAAGACCTCTCTAGGAAATGGAATTAAAAGTATTGGAGCAAGTAGAAGATTCGCAACAAGTAATCCTAAAATTAATCCAACTGACCTACTTATTAGTAAGTCTGTAGGCATTGTTCTTATTTGATCGAGAAACGTCTTTCTAAGTTGAAGGAATACAAAACCAGCTGCTAATCCAACAAAAAAACCTATTATGGCTAAAACAATTCTAAAACCTTCTACATTAGATACCTGTTTAAGTATGTCTATTGGCAATAAATCAACACCTAACCATCCTGAAGCAGCCCCAGAAAATACAAATAAAATTAATACTAAGATATCTGTCATATCTATAATCTACTAGGATTTATTAATTGAGTAAATAAGGATTTAATTTTTTTCGATCCTTAATACTTTTTTGGAGCTTAAAAATGAACTTAGATTATGAATAAGTTTCCAAGAAGTGCTTATGTGCACATTCCTTTTTGCCACAGAAGGTGCTTTTATTGCGATTTTGCAGTTATTCCACTAGGAAACAAAGTTGAAACTTTACAAGGTTATGGAAGCAAAACTGTTAAAGAGTATTTGAAATTTTTATGTAAAGAAATATTGTCAATTAAGCATAAATCACCTCTATCGACAATTTACATTGGAGGTGGCACTCCATCAATTTTGGATCCTACCCAAATCAAAGAATTAATTGATCTTTTTAAAGAAAATTATGGAATTGACTATGGTGCTGAAATCACCATGGAGGTTGATCCAGCTAGTTTTACTCAAGATGATCTTCATGGGTTCATAAATGCTGGTATAAATAGATTTAGTCTCGGAGTACAAAGTTTTAATAATCATATACTTCAAAAATCGGGAAGGCGTCATTTGAAAGAAGATGCAGAAAAATCTTGTTTATGGTTGAAGAGAGAATATGATTCTGGGTTAATAAAAAGCTGGAGTTTAGATTTAATTCAAAACTTGCCACTTAGTGGATTTAAAGAATGGCAAGATGACTTAAAAAAAGCAATAACATTTTCACCACCGCATATATCTATTTACGATTTAAATATTGAAAATGGCACTGTTTTTAAAAAATTAGTTAATTTAGGAAAATTAAAACTCCCAAGTGATGAAGTAGCTTTTAGAAATAGTGAATCAACTCATTTAATTTTAAAAAACTCAGGGTATTCAAGATATGAAATCTCAAACTATTGCCTCCCGCGGCATCAATCGAGACATAATAGAGTTTACTGGAGTGGTTTAGGCTGGTGGGGTTTTGGTCAAGGTTCCACAAGTTCACCTTGGGGGGAGAAGCTAACTAGACCAAGAGTTAGTAAAGAATACAAAGAATGGGTAATTAGACATTCTGAACTTAATTTAGATTCATCCCTAATTAATAAGGATTTTGTCTACAAAGAACTTGATGAGAAAATAATGTTGGGATTAAGACTCAAAGAGGGTTTAGATATCAAAGAAGTGTTTAAAGAACAAAACTGGGAAAACAAAAAATTTGAAAGAAACTTTAGTAAATTGCTTGAAGAATGGGAAAGATTTCTTGAAAGTGGACTGTTAGTAAGAAATGGGGATAGGTTTTTTTTAAGTGAGCCTAAAGGAATGGAACTAAGCAATCAAGTTCTCGTCTCAATGTTTAAGTGGTGGGATGAAATTAATTAAGCCTTTCAGAGTCTACCCATTCTTTTAATTTATCCTTAAATAATTTCTTCCCTTGAATAATCGGTTGGCAAAATGGTGGTTGATCATCATTGAGGCCTAACAAATCTGCAGTTACTCTTACTTGCCCATCGCAATAATTACCTGCACCGATACCTATTACGGGAATTGTTAAAGAGTTTTGTATTTTTTTAGCAAGTAAATCAGGAATATGTTCAAGAACTATTGAAAAACATCCTAATTTTTCAAGAATGGAGGCCTCTTTCTCTATTTTTTCTTGGCTTTCTAAGCTTTCTCCTTGTTTCTTTAATCCAATATTTAGATAACTTTGTGGTGTGAGACCTATATGACCCATAACAGGAATTCCCATTCTTATTAATCTAGAAATCACTTTTTGAATTTCTGGTTCAGCTCCTTCTACCTTTACAGCTTTTGCATAAGTGCTCTGAATGATTCGCCCTGCATACTCAACAGCTTTATCCTCTCCACATTGGCAAGTCAGAAAAGGCATGTCGGAAACGACTAAAGGTTGTTTTTCAATATTCTTTTTAAATCCTCTCGAAACAGCATTAGTATGATAAATTATGTTTTCTAAAGTTATTGGTAATGTGGATTTGTATCCCAAACAGACCATCGCTAGAGAATCGCCTACTAAAACAAGATCAGCATTAGCTTCCTCCGCAATCGATCCTGATATGGAGTCCCACGCAGTTAAGACAATAATTTTTTGAGACTTTTCTTTATATTTAATGAGGTCTGAAGGTAACATTAGTAATTTATGTATCTTTTTTAATCAATGATTGCTAATATAAAACTGACTCGGCCTTTCGCGGTTTTAACGCCTAAACCTGGTCAGGACCGGAAGGTAGCAGCCACAAGGGATGCTTGAGGCAGGCGAGAAAACCGAGTCACTCTATTTTAACTATTAAACTATATCTTTTTTATTTTGTCTTAACCTCAAAAACTCAGGAATACTTGCTCCTGTCTCTTTATTATCAGCACTACTATAAAAAGATTGATTAGATAATCTGTTTTTGATTCTTTGTTGCTTCAATGGTTGGGTTGTATCAAAACCCGTCGCAATGACGGTAACTTGTATCTCGCCTTCCATATCTTCATTAACAGCTTGACCAACGATTATATTCGCGTCCTGATCTACAACATCACTAATAACTTCTCCAACTGAGTTGACATCGTCAAGAGTCAAGTCTCGCCCTCCAGTAATATTTACAAGACAACCTTTAGCTCCATCAATTCTTCCTGCTTCTAGTAATGGACTATTAATTGCAGCTTGAGCAGCCTCTATGGCTCTAGATCGACCAGATCCAATACCCACTCCTAGAAGCGCTGTACCAGCTTCAGTCATAACTGATCTCACATCAGCAAAGTCAAGATTAACTTCGCCTGGTCGCGTAATTACTTCACTTATACCTTGAACTCCCATTCTTAAGACATCATCCGCATTCCTAAACGCCTCTTGAATGGATGCACCCGCAGAAACTTCTTTTAACCGATCATTTGGTATGACAATAAGAGTATCAACATTTTCTGCCAATCTTGCAATTCCTTCTTCTGCTTGACGCATTCTCCTTTTGCCTTCAAAAGAAAAAGGTTTAGTTACTATTCCAATTGTTAAAGCGCCGCTTTGCTTCGCTACTTCAGCAACAACTGGAGCTGCTCCTGTACCAGTGCCCCCACCCATTCCTGCTGCTATAAAAACCAAATCGGATCCTTCTAATGATTGTTGAAGCTCATCTCTAGATTCTTCTGCTGCCTTTTGACCAATACTTGGATTACCTCCCGCGCCAAGACCTCTTGTTAAGTTCTGCCCTAATTGAAACCTTCTTTCTGCAGAAGACTGCAATAAGGCTTGTGCATCAGTATTAAGAACTCTGAATGAAACGCCATCTAGATCACTATTGATCATCCTGTTTACAGCATTACTTCCGCCACCGCCAACACCAATTACTTCTATTTTGGCATTCTGACTTGGAAGGATGTCGTTTGATTGATAAAAGTTTGGATTGTTACCGAAGCTCATCTCTTAATAATGGATCTAATACTAGTATTGGGTGCATTATGAACTTACTAAGCTCATCTGTATGAATTTGTTGAGGAAAATCTTTAAATATTCATTAATTAAATAATTTGTTTTAAATGCTAAACCCGTACTAACACTACAATAATAAAAAAAATTAATTTAGAATCCAATCTCAAATATTAGGGTTTGAACACTTTCATTAAAGGCTTATTTGGATCAGTAAGATCTATATTTTCTATTTTTTTAGAAATTTTATTTTTTTGAAATTCAATTTTTAGTTGATTGATTATTTCTAATTGGTAGTTAATTAAATTTGGATTAAATCCTAAGAATATTGTTTTTAAATCTTTTTCCTCAACTGATAAAAATCCATTTGGTGAAAAAGTTACTTTAACTATCTCAAATTCATAATTCTCTTGGGCAATTAAAATTTCAGATAATATTTTTTTAAATTTTTCTTCCCAACCAAAAACTTGAATATTTAAGTTGTTTAAATTTTTAACTTCTGCATTTTCTTTGTTGATAAAAATCCCATCTATATCAATAAAACCTGATATCTTTTCGTTATTTAATATTCTTACTCCATAAGCTAATGGAGTTCTTGTTTGGATATGAACTTTCAAACCAAACGGTAATATTTGTCTGCTTACCGAAACATTCTTGAGTGATAAATTATGTTTTAATTCTTTTTCTAAAAAATTAGTTTTGATAAAAATTAACCGGATTGGAAATCTTAAAGATGAATTATTTACTACATCAGTATTTGAGAATAATTTACTACCAGAAATAATAATGTCCTGAATATAAACCTTTTTTAAGGTTTTTAGGCTTATTAAGGTCGTTGAAAATAAAAGTAGAAATAAAAAAATATTTTTATGCTTTTTCACAAATCACAGCGTGCTTTTTCCATCAATTGGTCCATCCATTGTCTCGCCTGTTCTGCATCTGAAAATGGTACATCCATTTCTTTACCATCACCAACTAATCTTAATCTGCATTTTCCTTGGGATTCACTTGTAAGAGGAGCTTCTCCTGAAGTTAGGGCCATTAATTCGACTAATTCAAGTTTTTTGATTGTAAAACTATCTTTTTCTTCAAATGTTCCAGCTTCAAAGGCGCTCCATCTTAGTTCTCCATCTTTTAAATACGCGGCACAGGAACTATCTAATTTACAAAGTTCAGAACCACTGGCCCATTTCCTAAAAAGATTTTGCCTTCTTCTTTCTAACCATCCTAGAGCAGTTAATAATAAAAAGATAAAAAGCAATGGTAACCAAAGAAGTCCATGCAACATTTGATTTGAATTATAAATCTAAAGATATATCTACCAGTCTAGCCACAAGTTGTTCAATATTTAAACCTGAAGCCTTCCAAAGCATTGGAAACATACTATTTTTTGTAAAACCAGGGATTGTATTTATTTCATTTAACAAAATTTTATTTGAAGATTTTTCTAAAAAGAAATCTATTCTTGCAAAACCGAAAATATTTAATGCCCTACAACTTTGAATAGCAATTTCTTTAATTTCTTTTGTAATTTTAGAATCTATTTCAGCTGGGATAATTATTTTATTATTTGAGTAATATTTTGAATCGTAATCATACCAATCGCTTTCGTACTTTACTTCGCCTATCTCAGAGGTTAAGAGTTTTGACTTGCCAATTATTCCGCATTCAATTTCCCTTACCTCTAAACCTTCCTCAACTAAAATTCTTTGATCTATTTCACCAGCCTTTTCTAATGCTTGTAATATTTCTGATTCATTCATCACTTTGGAGATGCCAAGAGATGATCCAGAGTTAGATGGTTTAACAAATACAGGAAAATTCAATTTTTCTACAATTTCATTAATTAACTTATTTTTTACTTCCTCATCGTTGAGATCTTCATTTTGAAAAAATAGATAATTAACTTGTGGAAGTTTATGATTTGAGAAAATTGTTTTCATCAATATTTTATCCATTCCAATTGAAGAGCCTATAATTCCACATCCGACTAAAGGTTTCTTTGTAAATCTAAGTAGGCCATGAATTGATCCGTCTTCACCATTAAAACCATGTAATAGTGGAAACCAAACATCAACATTTTGAAATTCAATTCCGTCTAGGAAGTTAATTCTTTCTTGATTCAAAATCCCCTGGTTTATTTTTGTATTATTTTCAATTTCACCTACTAAAATTTTTTCTGAAAGATCACTATCAAGCCAATCTCCAAATTTACTAATGTAAAAGGCTTTAACAGCAAAGCGTTGTTTGTTTATTTCTGAATTAAAGGCTTGAAAAACTGTTTTTGCAGAGGATATTGATACTTCATGTTCATTGGATTCTCCACCAAATATTAACCCAATACATTTTTTCTTTCCCCCGATCATTTAGAAAAAAAATTATAAATAAAGTTCACCTGTTAGAGAAAAAGGTCTTGCTTCATTAATTCTGACATTAATCTCGTCTCCCAATGAAAAATTAAAGTTAATATTTTTGGGAATCTCTACGAAAGTTAATCTATTTGTTCTAGTTCTACCCATAATTTGCGAGGAATTTTTTGGATTTAAACCCTCAATTAAAACGCTTTCGATATTATTGATATATCTTTGATTTCTACCCCTAGCAGTTTTCTCGACCAAATCATTAATTTCCTGCAATCTAGCTTTTTTCACCTCTTCCGAAAGTTGATTCGCCCAAACTGCTGCAGGCGTGTTTGGTCTCGGAGAGTATGCTGCTGTATTCACCTGATCGAAGCCAATTTCTGATATTAGCTTTAATGTATCTTGATATTGTTGTTCAGTTTCTCCTGGGAAAGCAACTATTGCGTCAGCTGTGATTGATGCATCTGGCATTAATGATCTAATATTATCGATAATATTTTTATACTTTTTAATAGTGTATCCCCTGGACATTTGCTTTAAAATTTCATCATTTCCACTTTGGAAGGGAATATGGAAATGTTCACAGACTTTATCAAGTTCATAACAAGCTTTAATCAACCTTTTTGAAAAATATCTTGGATGACTAGTAGCAAATCTTATTCTGCGAATTCTTTTAACATCATGAATATAATACAAAAGATCAGTTAGAGTATTCTCTTTTCTCCCCTCTTTTGTAGTTCCTGGAAGGTCTCTGCCATAAGCATCAATGTTCTGACCCAAAAGAGTGATTTCTTTAAAATTATCATCAGCCAATTTTTGGATCTCACTTTTTATCGCTTTTGGATATCTTGATTGCTCTCTCCCTCTGACAGAGGGGACTACACAATATGAACATCTTTCATTACATCCATAAATAATATTAACCCAACCACAAATAGAGCTTTCTCTTCTAGCGCTTGTTATATCTTCAGAAATGAAGGTTTCTTCTGTAGCAGCAACTTGATTTCCTAAATCAACTTTCCCCAGAAGATTCTCAAGATTATTTACGTGTTGAGGCCCCATAACCAGATCAAGTTCTGGGACTCTTCTTAGTAAGGACTCACCCTCTTGCTGAGCAAGGCAACCTGCAACAACAAGTTTTAAGGTAGGTGTCTTGTGCTTTCTTTTTGCTTGTCTTCCTAGAAAGCTATAAACTTTTTGCTCTGCATTATCTCTAATAGTGCACGTATTGTACAAGACTAAATCGGCATTTAATTCATTATCTGCTCTGGAGTATCCCATTTTCTCTAATGTCCCGGCCATTCTCTCAGAATCAGCCTTGTTCATTTGGCATCCAAATGTGGTTATCCAATAACTGCTAGTATTTGAATTCTTTTGAAAATTTTTTTCGTCTGGTTTTGTTTTTGTTAGCACTTTGCTAGGAATTTTTTATGATTCTTTAATTCAAAATTACAAGTTAAATAATTTTGCTGCAATTTTTTTGAGGGCGAGCGAGGGGATTCGAACCCCCGAATAGCGGCGCCACAAGCCGCTGCCTTAACCACTTGGCGACGCCCGCCTCACATTTATAAATTTAACAACTCAAGGGTAATTTTTCATAGTTATTATTATCTTTTAGCGAAATTTGAATTATTTTCTAATTTAGTAATGTTTTCTTATGATTTAAAATAAAATAAAATTTAAAAAATTTGAGTAATTCCGGCACAGCTGAGGTTCTTATTCCTAGAAGCCTTTGTTTAATAGAAGATATTGATAACCTCATTATTGATGAAGAGGATTTATGTTCACTTGCAATTAGTTGGGAGGATGGATTTGTCTCTGAGTTAAAACCTTCAGAAAATAAAGTTACAAAACCAAAAAATATTTTATTCCCAAGATTTGTTGAAACGCATTCGCATTTTGATAAATCATTTACATGGGCAGACTTTCCTAATCTTGAATCAAACTATGGAGGAGCATTATCAGTAAATCTTGAAGAACATAAAACTAGAACTACAGATAAGGTTCTTGAAAGAGTTGAGAAATCATTAAAACTTGCCACACAAAATGGATACCGAGCTATTAGAAGTCATATTGATACATATAAAAGTCAATCTATTGATATTTGGATTGAACTTTTTAAATTACAAAAAAAATTTTCATCTGAGTTGACTTTACAATTCGTTGCTTTAGCTCCATTGGAATTTTGGGATACTTCTAATGGAGAAGAGTTGGCAAAAATATTTTCCTCTAATGGAGGTATTTTAGGAGGAGTTATTGTACCCCCTTTCAATAAAAAAAATACAAGCAAATTTCTTGCAAAGATGCTTATTCTCGCGAGTAAATATAAATTAGAAATTGATTTGCATATAGATGAGTCAATTATTGAGCCTGGAGCAGGAATAAAAGTTTTATTAGAAACAATCGAAAATTTAAAAATTAATAGTATTCCTATCACCTGTAGTCATTTGAGTAGTCTTATTTCTCTAAGTCATAGAGAGATTTTAAATTTAGGAGAAAAAATGGCTGAGAAAAATATTAAGGTTATTGCTTTACCTCTAACAAATTTTTGGCTGCTCAATCGAAGTAATAACACTACATCATTAAAAAGACCAGTTGCGCCATTAAAGCAATTACAAAAATCACATGTGGATGTATCTCTGGGTAGTGATAATGTTCAAGACCCTTGGTACCCATTTGGTAATTTTGATCCTTTTTATATGTTGTCTTGCTCGATACCTATGCTTCAACTAAATCCCTGGGAGAGAATGACTCTATCTTCTATTTTTTTAGCTCCAAGCAGATTATTAAATTTAAAATGGGATGGTTTAATTAAAAAGGGTTGCCCTGCAGACTTTGTAATTTTAGAGGCACAAAGATGGGCAGATGTTTTTTCGACCACTTTAAAGAGAAAAGTATATATAAAAGGCGATTTATATTGCTAATCGACTAATTTATATATAAAACACAAGAAATCTTATTAATGACATCAAATAGTCTTAAATTTTTAGACAAATTTAGGGAAGTCAAAAACTTGGAAATTATTGAAAGCCAATCCGACGTAAAAAGACTTTCAAAAGATTTTTATAACTACTCTCCAATCCTTACTGAAAGATTAGACGAATGTATCGCTGATTTGGTGGTAAGACCTAGTGATCATAACGCGGTTAAGAGAGTAGCAAAAATTTGTTGGGAATTTTCTATCCCTCTTACTTTACGGGGTTCAGGAACAGGCAATTATGGACAAGCTGTTCCATTGTTTAAAGGAGTTGTAATGCAGATGAGTCACTTTAATAAGTTAGAAGAATTTGATCCAGATACAGGTTTTGTGAAAGCACAGTCTGGATGTATCATGGGAGATTTGAATAAACAATTAGAAAAATATGGAAGGGAATTAAGGTTGCTTCCTAGTACTTGGAAAACCGCTACAATAGGAGGCTTTATTGCAGGCGGATCAGGAGGTATTGGGTCCATTAGGTGGGGATTTTTAAGAGATCCAGGTAATCTTATTGGCTTAGAGGCAGTTACTATGAATGAAAAACCTGATTTATTAAAATTTGATGCTGAAGAATCGGAACCTCTTAATCATGCTTATGGGACGAATGGAATAATAACTTCTTTATTACTTGCTACTGATATCAAACGTAAGTGGTATTCAATAGTTATCGACTGCATTGAATTTGAAAAAACATTAGAAATATTAAAAACTCTTACAAGCGCCGCAATTGATCTGAAACTAGGAGCGATTCTTGAAGATGAAATTGTAGATCAAATGCCAAAATGGTTTAAAAGTAATTCTAGAAGTCACAAGATATTAATTCAATCTACTCTTGGAGGAACAAAAACGATCGAGTTGATTTGTAAAAAATTCAAAGTTGAATTTACCCTCCTTGGGGAAGAAGAAAAACTCGTTAATGGAATTTCTGAAGTCGTATGGAATCATACAACTCTTCATATGAGATCTAGGGATAAAAATTGGACTTATTTACAGATGCTTTTACCACTTAATAATGAACTAGAATTGATTAATTTTTTGAGAAAAAAATGGGGTAGAAAAGTTCTTTGGCATTTAGAGGCAGTTTCTCAACAAGGGTCGCCGCGATTAGCGGCTTTGCCTGTATTAAGGTGGAATGGGATAGATGAATTAAATGAAATAATGGAAGATTGTAAGAAACTTGGGGCGTTTATTTTTAATCCCCATGTTTTAACTGTCGAAGGTGGAGGCCTTGGAGTAGTTGACGCAGATCAAGTAAAAGCTAAATTAAAATTTGATCCTAAAGGGTTATTAAATCCAGGAAAATTGGAAGGTTGGGAAGTAAAGGAACAATTTAATATTTAACATTTCTGTTTATTTGTAAATTTAATAAATTCAGCAACTAAAAAAATAGAACCTGTTAGAACAGGATGATTAGGTGGCCATTTTTCTAGGGAAAATAAATACTCAATGGCAAGTTCAAATGTTTTAAATTCAATTGTTTTTTGAAGGTCAATTTCTTTAATATGAGAGAGATCGTTTAATTGCCAACTAGGTTGGTTTGGAACTGGCACAAGTAACAAGTGATCATTTTTCTTAAGAAGTGTTTTTAATATTGCGTAAATATCTTTTTGTCTTTGGACACCTAAAATCCAATAAATTCCTTTATCCTCATTCTCCCAATTGCTTCTCTCATGAGAGAGTGCTTTTGCAGCAGGATAATTATGCGCACAATCTACAAGAATTTCTTTGTTCAAAAAATTTATTATTTCTAGCCTTCCGTTCCAAGATGTCTTTTTAAGACCTTCAGATATGTGTTTTTCTTTAATATTAAACCCCAAATTATTCAGCGCTTCAATTGCTCCAACAGCTACTGAAGCATTTTGCTTTTGAAAAATTCCTTTTAATCCAAGCTCATAGCTATTTGAAATTGAATCTTTCCAGATAATTTCTGCTCCAACCTCTTTAACTTTTTTGGTTATTAAATTTTCAACTTGACTATTTTGTTTGCATGAGATGACAATTGAGTTTTTTTCAATAACTGCTATTTTTTCTTCGGCAATTTTTTCAATCGTATCTCCAAGAAATTCTTTGTGGTCTAAGCCAATATTCCCAATAGCAATTATTGGTCTAGATTCATGGGCTGTTGTCGCGTCTAATCGTCCCCCTAAGCCGGCTTCAAGAATGAGCAATTCAACTTTTTTATTGTCAAAAAAATTTAATGCGCAGCAAATGATTTTTTCGAAAGGAGTTAATTCAAATGTTGAAAATTTTTTTTCTATTATTCTATAGATTTTTTCAAAATCAGTTTTGTTAATATTTTTTTTATTAACTCTAATCCTCTCGCATACGTCAAAAAGATGGGGAGATGTCGTTACACCAAAATTCCTTTTAGCTTCAAAAAGTATATTTTCTAAATATGCCGCGATTGAACCTTTCCCATTGGTTCCAATTATTTGTATCGCAGGTATATTCACGCAAGGATTACCAAGTTCTTGAAGTGCTTTTTTAATTCTTGATAAACCTAACTTTATATTATCCCTTTCATATTTGGGTGATAATAATTCAAAAATTTTTAAATTTGCATTATTCAAAATTTAAATTGCTATAACTCTTCAAAAATTGAATTTAGCTTATCCAAAAGAATATTAATTTCTCTTCTAGATATAACTAATGGTGGGACAATCCTTACAACGTTTCCTCCTGCAGGAACTACTAGTAATCCTTTATCAAAAGCTTTTAATGTAATTTTTTTTGCATCAGAATAATCATCATTGATCACAAGACCTTGTATTAAACCCAAACCTCTTTTCCCGGTAATAATATAAGGAAATTTTTTTGACAATTCTTCAAATCCAGCACTTAATTGTTCCCCTCTTAGAAAAACATTATTGATAAGATTTCTTTTATTTATTTCTTCTAATACTGTTAGGGCAGCTTTACAGGCGAAAGGGTTCCCCCCAAAAGTGCTTGCATGATCTCCTAGAGAAAAAATGTTGGCTTTTTCTTTTACTAATAATGCTCCAATTGCATGACCTCCTCCTAATCCTTTGGCAAGGGTGAATCCATCAGGTTCAATTCCTAAATTTTCATA
>QCRB01000001.1 GCA_003209425.1 Prochlorococcus sp. AG-459-E08 | reverse complement strand
TACCCGATCCTGATTTGCCAGTGATAGCAATTGATTCTTTTTGATTAATTTGAAGATTAAGATCTTTAATCAAAGTTTCAGAATTTGGATAACTAAAAGAAACTGAATTAAAAATAATATTTCCACTAAATTTAAAATCTTCATAGACTTGAAATTCTTCAGTTTGATTAAATTTTTTAGCCCAAGATATTTTTTCATAATGAAGCTTAGGCCAAGATATCATCGCTAATGAATCTAAAAGTCTTGATTGTGCATTATAAATTTTAGGAGACATCCTAATAAATAGTGATAGAGAAAGGATAAGATTGGAAGATGTTGATTTAGTAATTATTATGTAAATAACTGCCAGAAATATAAATAATATTGTGAGTACTTCTGTAACAAATTTGGATTTATATTTTGCAAGCATTGCTTTGGAATAAGAATTTGAGAATTTTAGAAAAATTTCTTTAGATTCATTCCTAGCTAACTTATCTTTACTAATTGTTCTTATATATTTAAGGTTATTAAAAATTGAAGCTGTCCATACACCAATATTTGAAGTAATACTTGATAAATCATTACCTAATAATATTGCTTGTTTTGAAAAGTATATATATATTCTGTAGGCTAGAAATCCATATATAACAAGTATCAAGAAAGTATCTGGAACCACGATTAAACAAAAAATAAAATATGTAATTGCAATTAGGCTGTAAGTCCAAGATTGTAGAAAGTACATATATCCTTCAGATATATTTTGACCTTCAGATATTATCGATTTAGAAATATCTCCTTGACTTATTTTTAAAAAATATTCCCATCTAATATTAAGAGTTAAATCTGTAATCTCTTCCCTTACGAGTCTTTCAATTTTACATTTAGCTCTAACTATATATTTATTTGAGAGATAATAAATAAGAGCTGAAAATAATGCAGATAAAAGAAAAAGTATAATAATAATATTCTTATTTAAAAAAATACTTTCTAAATATTTAATTTGAAAATTATATTTTTCAATATCTAGGTTTGTGATTAAATTAGCAAGTAAATATATCGAAAAAGTCTCAAAAAAGGCGCCTAATATTCCAAAGGTGAATGCTAAAAAACTTTCCTTTCTTGAAACATTTAAGTATCTACTATAATTTTTCCAAATTTGTTTTATCATTTTACAAATAAATTACATTTTCACCAATAATTTTATTTGTTAGATCAATTATTAACGTCTTATTCTTGGCTGATTTATTTAGTTTTTCATAGGATAATTGTTCAAACTCTTCATGATAGAGACCGAAAATAATTATTGAGTATTTTTCATTTTTGGGAATACCTAGTAATATCTTTAAGCCCAACTCTTCAAGTGCTTTTTTTCTATCAACCTTAGGATCAACAATTGTAATCTCAAGATCTTTTTGTTTTATTTTCTCAGCTAGAAGAACTAATTGTGAATTGCGCATATCGGAACAATTTGATTTGTATGAAATTCCAAGTAAGAGAATATTTATTTCATTTTGGTCCTCATTTTGTTTGCTTAGTAAGTTCAATATTTCATGAAATAAATATTCATGCATATAATTATTAATACTTCTTCCTGCTGATATTAATTTTGTATCAAAGCCAATTTCTTGTGACTTAAAAGTTAAATAATAAGGATCAACGCCAATACAATGTCCGCCAACAAGTCCTGGACTATATTTATGAAAATTCCATTTTGTATTTGCAGCCTGGAGAACCTCATTAGTGTCAATATCAATTTTTTTAAATAACATTGATAATTCATTAACTAGTGCAATATTTATATCTCTCTGAATATTTTCAATAATCTTTGAAGCTTCGGCTACTTTTATACTACTAACTTTATGCGTACCAGCCTTAATAAAGGACGCATAAAATTCATCTATCCATGAAGCTACATCTTCATTGCATCCACTAGTTACTTTTATAATTGTATCTATAGTGTGTGTTCTGTCTCCAGGATTTATTCTTTCAGGACTATATCCACAAAAAAAGGTACTCTCATTTTTAGGATGATTATGAATTAGACCTGAATTTTTTTCAATTATTGGTACGCATATTTCTTCTGTAAGTCCAGGATAAACTGTACTTTCATAAATAATAATCTTATTTGATTTCTGTTTGTCTAATGCCCTTATTGACTCTCCAATTAATTTGGATGCTTCTTTAATAAAGATTAAATTAGGATTATTTTTCTCATCTATTGGAGTAGGAACTGTAACGATGAATATGTCAACTTTTTTTAATAAGTTTTTGTCGTTTGTAAATTCGATACTTTCTAGTTTGTTTTTAATATTTTTAGAAGATATTTTATTTCTGTCGAAACCTTTATTTAATTCGTTTATTCTAGAAATATCTAAATCAAATCCAACTATATTTCTTTGAATTTTCTTATTTGAAAGAATACACCTTTTTTGGTTGGCAATTGCAATAGCTAATGGTAAACCAACATATCCAAGACCTATTACTGCTATAGAACATTTATTTAGAGGTGGGAGATTCAATTTATTCAATAATTCAATTTGATGGTTTTTTATAATAAGAAATATACCAACTAATAAATTTCTTTATACCAAAATTTATTGAAGTATTGGGTTTAAAGTTAATTTCATTCTCAAGAGACTTAGTATCTGCATAAGTTGCTTTAACATCACCAGGCTGCATATCCTCGTACACAATTTTTGCTTTTTTATTAAGATTCAATTCTATAGCTTTTATATAATCTTCTAAATTTGTTGGTTTTGAATTTCCTATATTAAATATCTTATAAGGCGCTTGATTTTGAATATTTTTATGTATTTTTTTATTTATTAACTTTTTAATTAATAAATAGATAGACTCAATTACATCATCAATATAAGTAAAGTCTCTTGTCATTTTTCCATGATTGAAAACTTGTATTGATTTATCTTTGAGAATTAAATTAGTAAATTTAAATAAAGCCATATCAGGTCTTCCCCATGGACCATATACAGTGAAAAATCTAAGACCAACTGTAGATAGCTTAAATAAATGACTGTAACTATGAGCTATTAATTCATTAGATTTTTTAGTTGCTGCATATAAACTAACAGGATGATCTACTTGATCTGTCTCACTAAAAGGTAATTTTTTATTCCCTCCATATACAGAACTACTGCTTGCATAAATAAAGTGATCAACATCGTAATTCTTAGACTCCTCTATAATATTCGAGAAACCCACAATGTTTGCTTGAATATATGCGGAAGGATTTTCAATAGAATACCTTACACCCGCTTGAGCGGCTAAGTTGATAACCATTGTAATTTTTGTTTTAGATTTTAAATTATCTTCAAAAATTTGCTTTATTTGACTATTATTTACAATATCTACCTTAATAAAAATAAAATTAAGTCCATTTTTAGAGGAAAAATCATTTAATTCCTTAATTCTACTTCTTTTTAAATCTTGATCGTAATAAGAATTAAGATTATCAAGACCAATAACTTTAAATTTTTTCTCTAACAATTTTTTGCAGAGATGAAAACCTATAAAACCTGCAGCCCCTGTAACTAAAATACTCATTTTTCTGTAAGGTGTTTTTGTTTTATAAAAATTTTCAATATTTTAGAATTATTAAATATCACAATAACTTTTTAAAATTTTCTTTAAATGATTTTATCATGTAATAGTATTAACAATTTTCAAAAAATAAATAATTCATATAAAAATAATTTTCATTCATAAGTTAATATATTCATAAATGAGATATAAAATATTTTAATTTATGCCAGAGCTTAAGTTCATTCTAAAAAGAATAATATTAAAGTTACCATTAGGTTTTCGTTTGAATCAGATAATTAAATCAATATTACTCCTAAGGCAAAGATCATTTAGAGATTTGTTTTTCGAGGTAAAAAGGAAGGATATTTGCCTTGATTTAGGAGCTAATATTGGAGATGCCTCTTTGGTAATGTGGTTAAAGGGAGTAAGTTTTATATATGCTTTGGAGCCTAATATTGAAGTTTTCAATATATTAAAAAATAATTTAAGAAGCATTCGTAATTTTAAAGCTTTAAATATAGCTATTTCCTCTGAATCTTCTACTCAGAAATTATACTTACACAAATCAATTTTGGAGAAATCAGATAAAAAAAAGATATTAGAATTCTCTCAAGCATCTTCTCTAATGTCTGATAAATCAAATCTTGGGAATTGCTTTTATGAAATAAAAACTAAAAATTTTAAGGATTTATTTGATTCCTTTGAAAAAAAACCAAATATCATAAAGTGTGATATTGAGGGCGGAGAATACATCATTTATAAGCAATTAATTGAGTTAGCTAAGGAACCTCAAGTAAGAAAAATATTTGTTGAATGTCATGCAGAAAAATATCCTCAATACTTAAAATTGCATAATGATTTTATTCGTTTAATTAAGGAGAATAATCTTAAAAATAAATTCAATACTGATTGGCACTAAAGATGTTAAATTTAGGTACTTTATACCTTTTTAAACTTTTTAATAATACCCATATTAAAATATCTTTTTATTATCAAATATAAAAAAGGCAAATGATAAAAAAAAATTTTCCTTTTTTTAAATATATATCTAAGAAAATTAAATATAATCTTTTGTTATTTATTAATATTCAGACAGAAATATATCTCACAAAAAGTAATAATTTCTCCTTCTTCATAAACTTTAGTTGCTCTATTGCCCAATAATTTTTTGAAATATATTCCATTTAGTACTATTTCCCCAGCCCTAATTAATTTTAAATTAGTTTTGCCAAAAACATCTCCAATCCGTATTTAATGAGCAGCTACAATAATCTTAGAAGCAACTTTTTTTATATCTTTTTCAGAATCTTGTAATGTCTTACAATCAGAAACCTTAATTAAAGGGCTAATCTAATTGCTGTAATCATATTTTTAAGTTCACTTGGCTTGAGACTGCATAAACGATAAGGAGCTTTTAATTTCTTACGTTGAGTAAAATATTTTTCAATAATTGTAGCTCCTAAAGCTGCTGATAATATTGCTGTTGTGCCTCCGATTATATGATCGCTAAAAGCTACTTCATAATTAAAAGATTTTCTAAGAGTTTCCATTGAAGAATCCTCTTCTTTAAGTTAAAAAAATTTAAAACCTAAAGCTTAGTCAATTTTAAGAAAATCCCAAAAATTTTAGAAGATTTATAATCGGAGAAAAGGACTTTATGTAAATAAAATTTAAATTATGTAATAGATAAAATTTATTTAGCAGATACTATAAAGTAATATAATTAGAATTATACAAAAATCTAAGATTAATTAGTGAAATCTTAACTCTCTGGGGCCATAGCTCAGTTGGTAGAGCACCTGCATGGCATGCAGGGGGTCAGCGGTTCGAGTCCGCTTGGCTCCACTTTATTTTCTTAGTGATATTAAGAGGCTTTATTTAACATAAGTTGTTTTATGAAATTTAACCTTTTTTTATGACAAATAGAAAAGCTAATTAGTATAGTCACCTAATGAAAATTGCTAAACCTTGTAATAGCTTTATCAGTGATCTCTATGGCATGAATAATCATAAAATCGATTTGTTTTTACTTAATGTTTGTAATTTTATTTTTTCAAATTAATCATACTTCATATCAATGATTGCTTATTTATTACCTTTTTTTCTTCTTTCTTTTTTAACTATATTGGAGGATTTAAATAGTTTAAAAAGTTTATTGAAAAATAAATATTTTTATTGTTTTATAGCCTTATTCTTTATTTTTTTTATTGGGTTAAGATCTGATATTGGATGTGATTGGTTAAGATACGAGCAAATGTTTGACAAATTATCGTCAAAAAGTTTTTTGGATATTTTAATAAACAATTTTGTAAGCGGCCCTAATCATGTAATTAAAGAATTTGGTCATAATTTGATTACTATTTTTTCTAGAAATATTTATGTTCTTAATTTGATTTACGCAATGATATTTGTTACGCCACTATTTTATTATTGTTCAAAAATAAAAAGAGTATATCTTTCTTTATTAGTTTCTTATCCATATTACATAGTTGTTGTAGGAATGGGTTCTATTAGACAAGCTGCGTGTATATCAATATTAATGCTTTCAATCTTTTTGGTCTCAAAGACTAAATACTTATACCACTTTCTTTTAACAATTTTTTCCTTACTAATTCATCAATTTTCTATATTATTTAATTGTTTTTTATTAATACCTTTAGTTCCCAAAATCCTTAAGGAAAAATTCTCAAAAAAATATGTTATCGCATTTATTGTAGTATTAATTTTATTTATATATAGTTCACCAAGTTTTATTATTAGAATATATTATTACATTACGATACCTTCGGCATTACTTGGTGAAGCCAAAGGAGCAATTTTTATATGGTTGATAAACTTCTTACCATCATTGGTATTCTTACTGTATTTAAGAAAATTTAATTTTAATTCATATTTAAATAAGATTTTTATTATCTTTTCCATTTTTGCTATAGCTATGTTGCCTTTGGTTTTTTTAAAATCAGTTATTGCTTATAGATTACTATTATATGTATTCCCATCAACCATTTTCATAACTTCTAATATCCCTGATCTAAAACTTTTTAATATAAAAAGTTTTTATATAGTAAATAGTATTATTGTGATTTCTTTTTTGAGCTTGATTTTTTGGCTTAATTTTGCTTATCATGCTTCATGTTGGTTACCCTATAAGAACTTACTTTTTCTTAAAATTTAAATTGGATTCAAGTATATTTTTTAACTTTTTACTTAATGTTGAATAATTAAATATCTTCATTAAGTTTTCTTCATTAATTTGAGAAAGAGTTTCTTTTCTTTTTTGTAACTCAAAATTTGTTAAAGGTTTTATTTCATCTAAAAGTTTAGAAAGTTCATTGGTAGATTGAAAAAAATTAGAATTTGGGAATAACTCTTTGTTTATATCAATATCTCTAATTATCAAGGGAATTCCGTAAAGGGATGCTTCTAAAACAGGTAAACCAAATCCTTCATTTTTTGATGTAGAAACATAAGCTGAAGAGTAGAGTAAAAGAGTGCAAAGATCTTTTTGGCTAAGTTCTGGAAAATAATTAATATTGGATCTAATTCTATTACCATTGCTTGTAGTTTTATTTTCAATTAACTTTCTTATTTTCTTGCTGGTTGGAAATCCCACTAAATTAACATTAAATAAAGTTTTAGTTTTCGATAAGGCTTCTAATAAATCTAGATGACACTTCCTTGGAGTTAATGTAGCGATATAAATTATGTTAGGTAAATCTAAATTTAAAGCCTTATTAATAAAATCCTTTTTTAAGAATTCATTTTTAGCAATTTTATTTGATATTTTAATGAATTCTTTGTTAACAGAAGCATATAAATACATAATTTCTTTTTTTCTTCCTGAAAAATTTTCTATCGACTGCTTTGAAGTTTTACTTACTGTTAATATATTTGAATAATTTCTAATAAAATATAAAAAAATAAAATAAAAAAATGAATTATGCCTAGCAAATTCCTTTTTTTCCCAAGATATATCATGAATTTGAATAATAGTTCGACTCGCAAACAAGGCTAAAATTGAAGGGTTGAAATCAGTTATGAAATAGTAATCTTTCAAGATAGAGTAATAAAATATTAAGAATTCAACTTTTAAAAATTTAATAATCCTAAAAAATGTATTTAAAAAGATTGAATTAAATTTTTTCTCTTTAATTAATATTAATTTAACAGGTATATTAATTTTTTTTAATAGGTCTTCTAATAATATATATCTATTAAAAGCACCACTGCTTCCGTTAAAATAAGGATAAAGAAGAATTATATTTTTTTTTAAAGTATTATTTTTAAGCAATTTACATCTCTGAACTTTTATTTTATTAATTTACTATTTTAAATTTATATAAGCAATCATTGGAAAGAAATATAAAGATTATTATTTATTGAAATTAAAAATTTTATTTTTCATTTTTGATACGATTTGGGAAGAATAGATAAGCATAGATCATTTTATAAAAATTAATGTTAAAAATTTGAATCTTATATTAATTAAGAAATAAATATTGCTAAATTTGGCTATCAATAATATCCTGAAACTCTTTAAAAATATTGATATTGTTATTTTTCGCGAAGTTTTCAATATCTTTAAATTCAGACCATTTAGATAAAAACACAAAATCTAATCCTATTTTTTTGGCTGCTAAAAAATCATATTTACTATCTCCTATATAAATAGATTTTGATATTTCATCCATTTTGTATTTAAAAATTTTTTTAAATATTTCATCTTTGGATAGTGGACTTCCATAAATTCCTCCTTGAAAATTATTAATTAATTGTTTTTTTTTAAAGATTTTTATTAGTTCATTCTGGTCTGAACCACTTACTACATACCAAATCCTATCTGAGTATTTTCTATATTGGATTATTTGTTTAGATATTTCGCATACCTCAAGTTTTTTTTGAACTATTGAACTATAATTTTTTATTAATTTTTCTACATTAATGTAATTTTTATCTAAATTATGATGGGATGAAATAGTCTCAAAAAAATAATTAAATTTTTCATATCTAGAAATCCCCCCATTCATTACGTGGAAATTGACTAATTCTTCAGCGGCCTCATTTCCATAATGAAAAACAACCTCTCTAAAAGCTTCAGTTTTAATTTTATTTGAGTTAAGAATTATTCCATCACAGTCAAAAATTAGGTTTTTGTATGAGTTTAACTTTTTCACTTTAGGAATTTAGAGTTCTAACAACTTTTTCTATATCATTTGGAACGTCAACTGAAATTGAACTCGAATCACATTCGTACATTAGAACTTTTCTACCATTTTCAATGAATCTTAAGATTTCAATATCCTCTCTTTCCTCGAGAAAACCTTTTTTTTGAGTTGCCTTAATAAAATTTAAATCATTCTTGTTATATCCATAAATGCAGACTTGTCTCTTTAATCCAGATAAACTTTTACTTGTGGATTTGAATCCAGGTATTTGGCTCCTTGACATATAAATTAAATAATTTTGCTCATCAATAATAACTTTAGGTATATTTATTGAATAAAAGTCTTCCCAATTAGTTATTGGTGCGAAGCCATTAACAACAATGGATGGATTCTTAATCTTAAGTTCTATGCATTTAGATATATCTGATGGATTAACAAGGGGTTCATCTCCTTGAACATTGATAAAGTAATCATAATTTAAATCGTTAATAACTTCTGCAATTCTATCTGTGCCAGTTCTTGCATGATTGCTTGTAATTAAGCAATTAAAATTATTCTTTTCAACTATTTCCCTTATCTTTTCATCATCCGTGAGTATGAAAATATCATTTCTATTAATTGCCTTTTCTGCGGCTTCAGCTACATGAAGTATCATTTCTTTACCTATTATTTTCGCAAGAGGTTTCCCCGGAAATCTAGATGATTTATATCTTGCTGGAATTACAACGCAACTTTTCATAAATTAAAACCATAAATACTTTTTGAACTGACATTAAAATAATTAGTTGGAGTGATGGAATAAATATTAATTTTTTCATACTTTTTTTTGAATATAGCGAAAATACTTTCAACCTCCTGGTTTCTTATGTCTCCTTTTGGATAACCATCAAATCCTGCAAGTATAATATTATTTACATTGGTGGCACCTAATGTGGCTAAGGCATAAGCCAATGCGATTGGGGAAGGAATAGTACAGTAATTTTTTAATGATTCCATACTGCTTCTTTCAATTTTTAAGCCATAATCTAGAACTTTATTATTTTTAAGTTTAAGTTTTATTTTTTCTGGAAGCATAGAATAAGGTGTTATTATCAATTGATTTAATAATTCAAATAAGTTGTTATCTGCAAGTAATCTCATTGGATGTGCAAACACTCTGGCATTAATTAATTCTTGATTTATATAAGATTTTGAATTTATACCAATTACATATAAATTTTCAGAGGTTATAAATTCTTCTAATTTATCCTTGAAATTTAAAATACCTTCACTATTCCCTAGCAATAAAATTCTTTCTTGTTTGATTTTATTATTTGGAATATCTCGACCTCGTGGATTGCCCTCAAAAAAAGTTCTTGCTTTTAGTAATTTTTGAGAATTAAATGTTCTTGACTTGTCATTCTTTAAATAATCAATTGCTCCTATAATTTCAGCTGTGCTATATCTTGCATCAGTCAGCATTGTCTGTATAAAAGAGGGATGAATTTTATATTTTGCAGATAAGAAATAAAACCTATTTTTACCCCATTTATGTTCCACTTTTAATTTTTCGAACCATTTCTTTGAATGGTTTATTAATGGAATTATATTTATTTTTTTTCTATATTTTGGGGTTAAAGAAATTAAAAGCTCTTCAATATCAGTGTTCCCTGGGCCACGACCCATCCCTAATATCGTTGCATCTAGCCAAGTGCTCCCAGCGCTTATTGAACTTAAGGTATTATCAAGTGCTTTGCCAAGATTATTATGTGCGTGAATTCCAATATCAAAATTTGTTTCTTGAGCTAAAATATTTAATTTACTATTATATTCAATTGAGTCCATACTTCCTGTACTATCAGCCAAATAAATAGCAGATAAAGATAGTTTTTTTATACTATTAGCTATATCTTTAAGAGTTTTAAAATCTAAAAAAGCTCCATGCATAATATTTATGCAAATTTCAAAACCTTTTTCTTTAAGTAATTGGTAAGCAACTATTGCTTTATCAATTTCTTCATAAGTACAAGCAAGCCTTATAACATCAACCTTTGAGTTTTTACTGTCAAAAGGAAATAATCTATCTATTTTATTTTTGATTCCATTATTATCCTTTTCAAATTCTTTTATATTTACCATAACAGCTATTTTTAAATTTTTGCTATCAAATTTCTCTAAAAAATCATCTCTTGTAAATGCTAAAGGACCTTTATATTGGTCATTAATTAAAGATCTAAAACCTAATTCCAATATATCGATATTACAGCTTCTTATCACATCAATATGTTCTCTAATAAGATCAATATCAAAATCCCAATTATTGTAATAACCTCCGTCTCTGAGGGTACAATCCAGAATCTTTAAAGATTTTTTATTTTCTTCTTTATAATTCATATCAAATGATAATAATTTAGAATTATTTATTCTGACTTATTTTCCTAATATTTCTTATTATATTAAGTCGATAAATATAAATTTAATTTTAACCTTTTTTAAATTATTTTTTATATGTAGTCGTTATTTTTCAAGCTCACAATATTTCAAAAATGATTATTATTTAATAATTAGCTTATTAAATAACTTAGAATATTTAATACTGAATAATAATCTGGTGTTTCTTTCAGATAAAGAATGTAGCAGTGTCAAAATACTCCAAAATGCGACTATAAAGGAGGCAGTAGAGACACTAGAAAAAAGTAAACTTAAAATAGTATTGGTTATAAATCAAGATAACCTTCTTAAAGGTACAGTCTATGATGGTGACATAAGAAGAGCCTTACTCAAAGGGCTGAGTTTAAATTGCAAGGTAGATAAAGTTATGTCAAGAAATTATATAAAGGTTTCTAAGCAAGTTACCTATAAAGAGGTTAAGGAATTAATGCAGAAACATTCAATTTTGCATATTCCTGTAATTGATGAGGAAGATAAACTTCTAGGTCTACATGTCTTAGATAATTATTCTTTTGAAAAAGATGCAAAACAATATCCAAATTCTGTCCTTTTAATGGCAGGAGGAAGAGGGGAAAGATTAATGCCTTTAACTGAAAACTGTCCAAAACCCTTAATTAAAATTAATGGTAAACCTTTACTAGAGATCATATTAGAGAAATGTATAAAAGTAGGTTTAAGAAAATTTTATATCTCAGTACATTATTTATCTGACCAAATCATTAACTACTTTGGCAATGGAGAAAAATGGGATATTTCTATTTCTTACTTACATGAAGAGAAACCAATGGGCACTGCAGGTGCCTTAAGTTTATTACCTAAAACAATTAACCATCCATTATTAATAATGAATGGTGATATTTTAACTAAAATAAATATTCCTCAGTTTCTTGAATTTCATGAAAATAATTGTGCCGATATTACTATTGCTGGAAGTGAACATTATTATACGAGCCCATATGGTGTTGTAGAGGTAGAGGGTATAAATTTTAAATCTATAGTCGAAAAACCAACTTTTAAAAACTTCATAAATGCTGGCATTTATATAATAAATCCCTCAATTATTAATGAATTAAATAACCAAGAATACTTAGACATGCCCGATCTCTTAAATAAGCGATTAGGGGATAATTATAAAAAAGTAGTTTACCCAATACATGAGTATTGGCTCGATATTGGCCGCATTGATAGTCTTAATAGGGCAAAAGATGAATGGGAATAGTATAGTTAAATTCCTAAGTCCAAAATTGTAAACAATAAAAAAAATAAGATAAATTTTTGTTTTTTTCACGGATTAATCATTATTTATTAATTTATCAATTACTGAGTAAGCTGAATCAATATTATACAAATTAAGTTGGCTAAATAGTTCTTTTGAATTAGGTGTTATTTTATTATTAAAATCATCATAATTTGATTTAATTGAAATAGAGTTCATTAATTTTTCACCATTGAAAGTTAATTCTTTAATAAGTGACAAAATTTTATCATTTTTTTTCTTATTAAAGAAAAAATATGAATCATTAAAGAATTTTTTATTCTCACTAAAAAAGATAATTGGTTTATTAAAAGCAATTGCTGCTTTTATTGCTGCCCCTTGAAAGCCTAGTGATATAATAAAATCAGAGTAATAAGAATTTGAGAAATTAGATCTTTCTTGGGGGATATAAATTAAATCTGAATTTTTAATATGTTGGCTTAAAAACCCATCTCTTTTATTGTGCACTAATACTATTTTTTCAAGCTTTGATCTTTTGATAGAATATAAGCAAGATATCACATCTACCTCTTTTATATGGTAATTAAATCCATATAAGTTATCGAAAATTGATATTTTTAATCTTGAAGATTTATATTTTTGAAGATCTAATTTATTCTTTGAAATTTGTTTATTTTTGCTTTGTTCTCTTGCGAATTCAATTTGTGGACATAAAGCATTTATGATTTTTACATTTTCGCTTTTTAATCTTTTTACTGCTTTATATTGTTCAAATCTTTGTGATCCAAATGTAATAAGATAATTTGGATTTCTTATAAGGTCAATTTGAGAATTTCCAGGGTAATTTTTATTAACAGGTAAACCCATAGAATAATCATAGAAAATTGAAACTGTATTGGTATCTCTACAAGCTTGAAATAGAATATTTTCATGCTTGAAAGAAATATAAGAACAAACTATATATTTTAGTTTCAATGATTTAATTGTATTAATGCAACAAAAATAATAAATTTTACAAGAAATAATTTCTAAAATTTCACTAAAAAGATTATGTCTAATAATTTTTAAAAAATTATTTCTAAAAATATTCACACTATAAATAACTATACTTGAAATTAAATTAAACTTTTTTTGATTACCATAGCTATACATAGATGAATAATCTAAACTTACGAATTCATTTGAGATCGATAAATCCTTTGTTAATTTAAAATATGCTTGAAATCCTTTGAGATTTTTATGATGAATAAATCCTTTATTAGAATTAGTAAATGAATTAATTTTTTTTGTTTTAAGGAATGGTTTTGTAAAAGAACTTATATCATTTGATAAATTTTTCCAATCAAAATCTAAATCTTTCGAGGGTTTAATAATTACAGAGATTTTATTAATCTTAATCTTAATTAAGTATTTTCTTAAATAATATCTTTTGAATAATTCATCAACAATTTTATTACCGCTAGAACAACAGTGAAAAATAAAATTACTTTTAGGTATAGATTTTAAGTTGATTTCAACTAAAGATATTAAATATCTAATGTTAATGCAATTTTGAGCCTCATCTTTGATTCCAAAGATATCCTCAGATTTTAATTTAAGGATTTTCCTATAATATCTTTTCGCAACCAATATAAAATGAAATGCGAGATATTCAAAATCTTCAATTTCTGAAATTGAAATATCGGGATATTTTTTTTCACAATGAAAATAAAATTTTTTAGTCCCTAAAATATTATTTAAACTTTTCTTATTTTTGAAAAATTCAATTATTAATTTAATTATCAGATTAATACTATAACAGGAATAAACTACTGGAATATTTTGGTTATTGAGCTTATTTTTTTTTAAAATCTTTTTTATCATATTAATTAGAGTAATTATATGGAAGTTTATAAAAATTTTTATCTACCAATATTAACTAAATCTGATATGAATTTTTTGAATTATATCGTTCCAAGTTGGAAGGGTCAGTAAACCAATCGATAGTAATTCTTAACCCTTTCTCAAAACCATTAATATTTCCAAATTCTGGTTCCCAGTTTGTTATTTTTTTTAGTAATGAATTATCACCAAATAATCTCTCAACTTCTGAATTTTTTGGCCTTAAACGATTTTCTTCACTTTTAATAGTGATTTCTATATCCATTATTTTTGCAATTAGTAAAGCTGTTTCTTCTATAGAAACTTCAAAATTACTAGCTGAATTTATTATTTTTCCAATAACTATTTCATTATCTAGAAGGTTAACAAATGCAGAACAAGTATCGCTTACAAAATTAAAGTCCCTTGTTGGTGATATTTTTCCTAATTTTATTTCCTTTTTACCACTGGCGATTTGTGTGATGATTGTTGGAATAACAGCTCTATTACTTTGTCTAGGTCCATAAGTATTAAATGGTCTTAAAATTGTAACTGGAGTATTAAAACTTTTCCAAAAACTTGTTGCAATTTGATCTGCAGCTATTTTACTCGCTGAATATGGAGATTGAGCAACAAGTGGGTGGCTTTCATTAATTGGAACAAATTGTGCTGTTCCATAAGTTTCAGAGGTAGATGTATGAATTACTTGCTTTATATTTAAATCTTTTGCGGCTTGCAAAATATTTAATGTCCCATGAACATTAGTATCGATATAACTAGCAGGAGCAACATAACTATAGGGAATTGCAATCAAAGCCGCTAGGTGAAATACATGAGTACAATCTTTCATAGCTTCTTTAACGCAATTAGCATCCCTTATATCTCCTAAAAAAAATTCTATCTTTTCGATAATTTTTGCAGGTAAAGTATCTAACCACCCTTTACTTCCATATGAATTATAAATACAAAAAGCTTTTACTTTGTAATTATTTTGAATTAGCTTTTCCACTAAATGTGAGCCAATAAATCCATCGGCGCCAGTTACTAAAACTTTCATAAATAGTTTCTAAAATATTCTTAATTAATTTATCTTTTTAACTTCATTAATATTATCATTTTGCAAGTTTTTAGTACATTGCATAGAAATTTTTTCGACTAAGCTAATCAGATTTCTAATTGTTTAATCTAAAAACTTTATTTAATAAAATTAATTATCAGAAATAAAAATAATTTTGAAATTTTACCAAACCCCCCATCAACAATTATATTCTGCCCAGTAACCCAGGATGATAAATTTGTTGAAAGATAAATAGCTGCACCTACAATATCACTCTCTGAACCCATCCTTTTTAAGGGAGTTTTTTCAACATAGCGTCTTACAAATTCTTCAGTTTGGTGTCTGAAAATACCACCTGGAGAAATTGAATTTACTCTTATTTTTGGTATTAAAACTGTTGACATCCATCTTGTTAGTTGCAAAAGACCTGCTTTGCTTACTGAATAAGCAGCGGGATTATTCATATTAGTATTTTCATATATAGATAAATCTGGCCAATTTTGCTTTAAAATTCTTGTGTGTTTTCTAGCGATACTACCAAATCCAATTATTAGTATTCGCTTGGAATCTTTCATATAACAAATAATTAATTTTAAAATTATTTAATTTTATTATCTTATGAAGTATGTTTTATATTTGAAAATACTTAATTTGAAAACTAAAGATTATGCATTATATAGGTTGGAAAATAGGTTATCTAATTTTTTTTCATGGATATTAATCTTCTAAGATTTTAAAGAAACATTGAAATTATTATGTATTTTAGGATTGATACATCGTTATAATTTTTACTAATATACTCTTGATAAAGTAACTCTGTTTTTAATAATTTATGAGTAATCTAAGCAATAAGATAATTAATGGTATAAGGACAGTAGCAGGAAAAAATAACTTGCCATTGCATGAACCTAGGTTTAACGAAGTTGAAATCAAAAATTTGCAGAAATGTATTAATTCTTCCTATGTCTCAACTGTTGGTGAGTATGTAAATATCTTTGAAAAAAATATTTCTGATTTTACAGGAGCAAAATACGCTATCGCAGTTGTAAATGGTACCTCAGCCTTACATCTTGCTCTCAAATTAGTTGGTGTTGATAAAAATCATGAAGTTATTTGCCCATCTCTTACTTTCGTTGGAACTGTTAATGCAATTAGTTATCTCGGAGCTAAGCCTCATTTCGTTGATTGTGAAGAGAAAACTCTTGGAATTGATCCATTAGCATTATCTAATTGGTTAGACGAAATATCAATTAAAAAGGGTAATAAAACCTTTAATAAAAAAACAGGAAGACTAATTTCGGCAATCATTCCAATGCATACTTATGGTCATCCAGCTAAAATAGACCAATTACTAAAAATATCAAAAGAATACAATTTAAATCTCGTAGAAGATGCAGCTGAATCTCTAGGGAGTTTTTACAACAAAAAACATACTGGAACATTTGGAGAGATAGGCATATTAAGTTTTAACGGAAATAAAATTATTACTACTGGCGGCGGAGGCGCATTACTAACTGATGATAGTTCTTTCGCTAAAAAAGCAAAACATATTTCTACTACAGCTAAGGTGCCTCATAAATGGCGATACATTCACAATGAAATAGGGTTCAACTATCGATTGCCCAATATAAATGCCGCTTTAGGATGTGCTCAATTTGAAAAAATAGAAAAGTTCTTAAAGTCAAAAAGAGATCTTTTTGACAAATATAGTGAAGTTTTAGATTCTATAGAAGGAATAAAGTTATTTAAAGAACCTGAAAACTCAAAAAGTAATTATTGGCTTCAAACAATTATTCTTGAAAATGGTTATGAGAATGAGTTTGAAATAATTTTAGAAAATACAAATAGAAATAACATTATGACAAGACCTGCTTGGGATCTAATACATGAATTGGAAATGTATCGTGACTGTCCAAGATCACCTTTACCCGTATCAAAGTCATTATCAAAAAGAATAATTAATATACCTAGTAGCGCCTTTTTACTATGAAATCAATTATTTTGTTAGGCAATGGCGGTCACTGTAAATCTTGTATAGATGTTATTGAAAATTCAGATGAATTTCATATTAAAGGCATTATTACCAATGACAAAGATTTTTCAGAGAGCTTTATGAATTACAAGATCCTTGGAAATGATGCAGCAATATCAAGTTGCTTTGATAATGATGATTTTGGATTAGTTGCAGTTGGTCAAATAAAGAGTGCCAGTAAAAGAGTTTTGTTATTTGATTTACTCAGAAATAATAAAATTACGCTAGCAACAGTTAGATCAAAAAATTCTTTAGTCTCAAGAACAGCCTTATTAGGGGAAGGGACAATAACTATGCATAATACAATTATCAATAGTGATGCAAAGATTGGAATTAATTGCATATTAAATACTAATTGTTTAGTTGAACATGATGTGAGAATTGGCAATCACTGCCATATTTCAACTGGTGTAATACTAAATGGGGGAGTTACGATAGGAAACCAGTCTTTCATTGGTAGTGGATGTATTGTTAAAGAGGGAGTAAATATAGGAGATAATGTTTTGGTATCTGCAGGTCAAATAGTAATGAAAGATTTGCCATCAAACTCGATCCATAGGTAATTTATTAATTAAAAGATATCGTACATAGCATGTGCCCTGCTATTACTAGTATCTGCTTTTACGAGATTGCCGCACGGCATGAATTAGCATACACATAGTCTTGGGCCAGTGAATTTATCTATATTTCATGTACAAAGAGTTTTTAAATGATTATCTGGGAAAATTATAAGGAGCAATGGTAATAAATTACTTAAATTTATTAACCTTTGCATTTTCCCCGAAAATTTATTTAAATAATAAGAAAATTAAAATATCTGCAAAGAAATAACCCTATATATTTAACATTATTACCATATATTGTTGCTATGTCAGTAAAAAAATTTTTGAAATCAATACTAAAACATTTAATACGAGGAATTCTCAAACCTTTTAATCTTACAGTTGTTAAGAAATCATCATTAGTTGATTTTTATCTACATGAATATAAATCCTATGAAGAGTATAAAGAAATACAGGTATTTCATAATAAAAGGAAAATAAAAAGTGTTTTTGCAGATAAAAAAACTCTTAAAAGAGTATTCAATATTTTAAACCAAGAATTTCCAAAGAATAAAAAGATCAAAGGCATATGTCATGGAACTAGGAATGGTTTTGAACAAAATTTACTGAATAGCTTTAATGATAAATTAGAAGTAATTGGAACTGATATTTCTGAAACTGCCAATAATTATAAGAACTCAATTCAATTCGATTTTAATAAAAATCAGAAAAGTTGGATTAGCAATTTCCACTTTATATACTCAAATTCATTAGATCAATCATGCATGCCCAAAACTGCACTCAAAGCATGGTTATCTCAGCTAAAACCAGAAGGTATACTAATTCTTGAGCACACAGAGGATCATGGCCCAACTAGTGCAGGAGAAATGGACCCTTTTGGAGTTAAACCAACGGTATTACCTTACGTCTTAACAATGTGGTTTGGATCTCAAATATCGATTGAACACTCAGTAAGCAAAAAATCTAATACTAATCTAAATGCATGGTTATTTGTTATTAGAAAAAATGTGAAAAATGTAAATATCTTAAAATGACGAAAGAAAAATTATTAACTACAAAATCTACAATAATTTAAGGATTACTGAAAACTTTCAAATTAATTCAGTTTTAAAAATGAACACTACATTTAAATTAATTAGTTTAAATTTTAAGAATAAATTAACAAAATAATTTTTTTATTAAATGGATAGGTAAATCTTTTACCTTATTCTGATAATACTTCACAAGCTTTAGACTTAAAAAGTCCTAAATTTTAATTAGATCGACAAACATTCACCATGAAGAATTTGATTCTGATTCCTGCTAGGGGTGGTTCCAAACGCATTCCGAAAAAAAATATCAAACTCTTTAATGGAAAGCCTCTTATCCAGTGGACGTTAGAAGCAGCAATAAATAGCGGTATCTCAAGCGATATATGTGTATCTACAGATTGCGAGGAGACCAAAAGTATAGCAGCAAGCATGGGTGCTGACGTCCCATTCACGAGACCGAAAGCATTATCAGGCGATAAGGCAAAAAGTATTGATGTGGCTTTACATGCACTTAGTTACTACAAAGATACTCAATCGATTATTTTGCTTCAACCAACATCTCCATTACGCACATCGAAACATTTAGAAAATTTTTACAACTACATAACAAAAAGTTGCGCCACCTCTGCAGTTAGTATTTGCGAATGTCAACATTCACCACTGTGGACATTTACTTTGAGAAATAAAATCCTTGAGAGGTCAATCCTGAACCCTAATCCACTTGATGTTAGATCACAAGATTTACCTAAATATTACATATTGAATGGTGCCATGTACTATTCTCAGGTGTCAGCATTGTTAACATCTCAATCATTCATCAGTAAAAATACAATTGGATTTGAAATGCCCGCGTATGCTTCAGTAGATATAGATACTGAATTTGACTGGGATATCGCAGAAATAATTGGACAAAAATACTTAACTTAATCCTCTTCTGAGGAAATTAAATTTCTTCTTGGAAATTATTTATGATGCATTAATCATAAATAAAGAAAAGGCTTAAGGAGAAATCTATATGTTCACTTATGTTGGTGTACGGCATTGCAAGATATATGACCAAGATAAAAAAGATTATTAAATAAAGACAAATAGGTTTAATATTAAATAAATATCTATTTTTATATTGGTTTTAATTATTGCCGAAGCTGGTGTTAATCATAACGGGAGTATAGAGCTGGCTAAAGAGTTGGTTGATGTAGCCAAAGACTGTGGAGCAGATATCGTAAAATTTCAATCATTTAAGTCAAATAATCTAGTAATAAAAGATACTAAAAAAGCAGAATATCAAAGCATAAATACTAATAATGAAGATTCTCAGCTTGACATGTTGAGCAAACTCGAACTTACATATGAAGAACAATTAGATTTGAAAAATTACTGTATCCGCAAAAATATTGAATTTCTTTCTACAGCATTTGATTTGGAAAGTTTAGATTTAATAAATAAAATGAATTTGAAAAGATTTAAAATTCCTTCTGGAGAGATAACAAATTTACCTTATTTGAGGAAAATTGGATCTTTTGGTAAGTCGATTATATTATCAACTGGTATGGCAAATATAGAGGAGATAGGAAGTGCTTTAAATGAATTATATTTGGCTGGTACTGCAAGAAAAGATATATCAATTTTGCATTGTACTTCAGAATATCCTGCTCCTTTTATAGATATTAATTTAAGAGCAATGTCTACAATAAAGAAAGAATTTAATGTACAAGTAGGTTACTCGGATCATACTTTAGGAATTGAAGTTGCCTTTGCAGCAGTATCTCTAGGTGCGGATATTATCGAAAAACATATAACTTTAGATAAGAATTTAAGTGGTCCTGACCATAAAGCAAGTTTAGAACCTCAAGAATTTAACAACCTAGTAAAGGGGATTAGGAATATAACCGTTGCATTAGGCAAAAATGAAAAAAAAATTGCTAATTCAGAAATAAAAAATTTGCAAATAGTTAGAAAATCTATAGTTGCAAAAAAGGATATAAAAAAGGGTGAATTTTTTACTGAAGAAAATTTAACAACAAAAAGACCTGCTATTGGAATATGCCCTATGAGATGGGATGAAATTATAGGGAAAAAATCTAATAAAAACTACAAAATTGATGATTTAATTAAGTTTTGATATTGAAGATATGAAAAGAATTGCTTTATTTACTGGAACAAGAGCAGAGTATGGATTGATGAGGACTTTAATTCTCAAATTAATAGACAATAATAAATTTGATTTTAATTTATTAGTATCTGCGACTCATTTAAATGATGGATATGGAAAGACAATCAAGGAAATAGAGAATGATGGAGTAACTTTCTTACATAAATTGCCAATTAAATTTAATAATCCACGTGAATTAGATATGCCATATCAGACCGCTGATACCATAAAGGTAATTTCAAAAGCATTAAATAATATTAAACCAAAGTATTTGATTCTTTTAGGTGATAGATATGAAACTTTTGCTGCGGCTTCGGCTGCCCATTTATTGGGAATAAAAATAATACACTTACATGGAGGAGAAACTACATTAGGAGCTATTGACGATAAATTAAGAAATGCAATTTCACAGTTAAGCTCAATACATTTTACTTCAGCAGATATTCATAAACAAAAAGTCCAAAATATGATTTTAAGCAAAAAAAATATTTTTGATATTGGCCCATTAGTAATTGATGGCTTATTAAATTTTGAAAAAATTTCAAAAGAACAATTTGAAGATAAAACTGGATTTAATTTTCAAGAAAAAAACTTTTTAATTACATATCATCCTGAAACTCTGTCTAATGATTTAGGGATTTCTGGTTTAGATAATTTATTAAAGGCTCTTTTAAATTTTAAGTGTAATATACTTTTTACCTCACCAAATGCGGATAAAGGTTCGGATATAATTTTGGATAAAATTCAAAGTTTTGTTGAGAAAAATAAGAATAATTACTTCTTTGTTCCCTCTTTAGGTCAAATATTATATTTAAACGCATTATTGTTTTTTGATTGTATTATTGGAAATTCTTCAAGTGGTATATATGAAGCTTCTTTGTTAAAAAAAAGCGTTATTAATATCGGAAATCGTCAAAAGGGAAGATACAGATTTGGGAAAGTTATTGATGTTAAAAATGATTATGCATCTATTTCACATGCCATTGATCAAATATTTAAATTTCCAAAGGGAAATCAGTTTAATTTAGAAGAATTTAAGAAATCCTATATATCAAAATCACCTTCTGATCAAATTATCCAGTTCTTAGAGGATGATATTTAATAAAATAAGAAAATTATGCTCTTGGGAAAAGACAAAATATTTTAAATTCTTGCTTTTTTTATGCGTTTGTTTTAACACCTTCATTTCTAATAGGATTAAATTAAATTAAATCCTAAAAAGATATACATTCTAAATATACTAGAACATATTGCCGCATTGAGACGTTTACAAATTGGAATAAAATTACCAACATATGAAATAATTAATAGGCTAAAGCACTATTAAATAAGTTTTTATTTAGATATCAAAAATGCTTATCAAATTCCCAAAAAAGATAGATAAAGAAATTTTTAAAGATAATTATGAAGGTCAAACGAAGTTTGGGTTACCAAAGAAAGTTATGTTCTGCAAATCTTGTGTAATAAGTAATCAGAGGCCTAATAGCAGTATTGAATTTAAACATAAAAAAGGTTCAAAAAAAAATACTATTAATTTTGATGAGAATTTAATTTGTGATGCCTGCAAGGTAAAAGAAAAGAAAGCAATGATAAATTGGGAACTAAGGGAACAAGAATTAAAAGAACTTTGTGAAAAATTTAGAAAGAATGATGGAACATATGATTGTCTTGTTCCTGGGAGTGGCGGAAAAGATAGTTTTATGCAAGCTCATTTATTAAAATATAAATATGGAATGAACCCACTTACATGTACTTGGGCACCTCACATTTATACAGATTGGGGTTGGAGTAATCATCAAGCTTGGATTCATGCAGGGTTTGATAATGTTCTTTTTACTCCTAATGGTAGAGTGCATAGACTTTTAACAAGATTAGCTGTTGATAACTTATTACACCCCTTTCAACCATTTATACTAGGTCAAAAGAACTTAGCCCCTAAAATAGCAAAAAATTATGGTATTTCTCTAATTTTTTATGGCGAGAATGAGGCGGAATATGGCAACCCTCTTAGTGATATGTCCCAGGCAATTAGAGATAAAAAATATTTAACAATTGATAATCAAGATGAAATAGTTCTTGGAGGTTCAAGTTTACCTGAACTTTATGAGATGGGTCTAAAAAAAGGGGATTTGGATCCTTATTTCCCTGTTAGTTCAGATTTAATCTTAGATAATAATATTCAGGTACATTATTTGGGATATTATATAAAATGGCATCCACAGAATGCTTATTACTACAGCGTTGAAAATGGAGGATTTGAAAGCTCTCCTGAGAGAACTGCTGGAACTTATAGTACCTACAACTCTATAGATGACCGAATTGATGATTTCCATTACCATACAACTTGGATAAAATTTGGTATTGGTAGGGCAACATATGATGCTGCACAAGAGATAAGATCTGGAGAATTGACAAGGGAGGAAGGTGTTGCATTAGTCAATAAGTATGACGGGGAATTCCCTTTAAGATGGAGTGAGCAAATCTTTGATTACTTAACAGTAGATAAAGAAAATTTTCCAAAAGCAAGTCAATTTTTTGAAAACCCTATTTTTGATAGAAATTACTATGATTTATTGTGCGATCAGTTTAGATCTCCACACCTTTGGAAATGGGATGATAAAGAAGGATGGCAATTAAGACATAAAATATCAAATATTAAAGGAGATCAATCAGATACAGCTAAGTATTGGGTTGGTAATAATTAATCAAATGGGATTAGCAAAAAGGATTATTGCCAGATTAGATATTAAAGGAAAGAAATTAATTAAGGGTATAAGGTTTGAGGGGTTAAGAGTAATAGGTGACGCTGTAGATTTTGCAGAAAAATATTACTTAGATGGTGTAGATGAGATTTTATATATAGATGCAGTAGCAAGCCTATATGGAAGAAATAGCCTTTATGAAATTTTATCAGAGACCTCTAAGAGGATATTTGTGCCTATTACTGCAGGAGGTGGGATTAGATCAATCGAGGATGCAAAAGCATTAATTTCTAATGGGGCTGACAAAGTTGCTGTAAATACAGGATTAGTTGAAGATATAGGTTTGGCTAATAGATTAGTTAAAGTCTTTGGAAGTCAATGTATTGTCGCATCAATTCAGGCTAAAAAGAATCCTAATTTAGGATGGGAGGTAATGAAAGCTTCAGGTAGAGAAAGAACAGGGATAGCGGTAAATGATTGGATAAATGCACTTCAAAAACAAGGAGTTGGGGAAATATTGTTAACCTCTGTGGATAATGATGGTTTATGTAAAGGTATTGATAAAGATTTAATAGAGATGAGTTCAAAAATTTGTAAAATCCCACTTATTGTAGGAGGAGGGTTTGCGAATGAAAATGAAGTAAGTAGATCTATCAAAAACCAAAAAATTTCAGGAGTGTCTATTGGCGCCGCATTTCATAAGAATAAATTATTAATCAAAACCTTAAAAGATAAGATCAATTTAAATGACTCTAATTTAATAAGAGTTATTAAGAGTGAAATTGATTTTGGAACAAAAAAAAATATAAATAAAAATATTGATGATTTATTTAGAAAGAAGAATCTTTTGATAGTTGATTATGGTTTAGGCAATCATCAAAGTTTATTTAATTCTTTAGAAAAACTTGATTACAAAGTGGAAATATCTTCTTCAATAAAAAAAATAAAAGAAGCAGATCTTATATTTCTTCCTGGAGTAGGTTCTTTCTCACAAGGTATTAAAAATCTAAAGGAGAAAGGTATATATAGTTTATTGATTGAAAGTGTTAAGTCAGGTAAGCCAATTATTGGAATATGTCTTGGAATGCAAATGATGCTTGATAAAGGTTATGAAGATGGAATTAATTCAGGATTGGGATTAATTAAAGGTGAAGTAAAGTATATGGGAGAAATACATTCAGATAAAAAAATGATAATTCCTCATGTCGGATGGAACTTTATTAAAAGTAATAATGATAGTTTTGAATCGGATATTTTTAATTCCAGGCAATATTTTGTTCATAGCTTTAATGCAACTGCTGTGCCTTTTAATAATAGGCTGCATACTTTTAATTATTATCAGAAAGAATGGACTGCCTCAATAATAAAAGAAAATATATTAGGATTCCAATTCCATCCAGAAAGAAGCGGATTACAAGGATTACTAATGTTAGATTATTTCGCAAAGTTATTATTGAAGGTTTAGTTATAATTTTTTAAATTATCAATTACTATGTATAGCTTTCGATTTATTTATAGTTAATTATCTAAATTTTTTTAAGGGCTTTTTTATTTGATTTTGATACTTAGAGTATTTTTTATTTTTTGGAATCTGGTAATCTCTTAAAGATAAAGCCTATTACCCTAAAGCAAATACTATAGAAATAAATGGCATTTTATTAAGTTAATTTTTATTTTAAAAATATATATTAAATTTATTCCTATATTTTTTTAAATAATTTTAAGCCCATTAAATTTTATTCATTTCTGAAAAATTGTATTTGAAAAATTATCTATTTCCCAGCCATATTTTTTTAAATAATTATGATATTTATCAGATTTTAAATTTTTTAATTTAATTACTCTTCTAATACAAGTACGATAGTCAATTGTGTTGGTTAATCTTTGGAATATAGTTGATCGTTTGTGAAGAGGAATATTTTCTAATTTTCTATCATTAAAAGAATTGCCATTAAACCTTAGCTCGTATTTTTCATGTAAAATGTCAGTAACAGAGAAATCCTGAAATTTGTTTTTATTTATGGTTGAATTTTTGTTATTAAAAAATTTCATATGAAAATCAAGTCTTTCATTATAGTTAGAACCTTGATGCAGTAAAAATGGATCGAATAATAATGCAGTCCCTATTTTTCCATTCACTACATCATAAGAACTATCTTTTGGTGAAAGAGGAAAAGGGAATGACCTAATTGCCTTATCAATACTTTTATTTGGTACTATAGAATTTTTTCCATTATATTCAAATTCTTTCTTTAAAATACGAAATCCTTTTTGAGGTAATAAATATATCCCAACCAATATACAATCTCTTTTAGTAGAACTTAATTGAATATTTCTTAAGTTACTTTCATAATCTCTATGCCAATTGCCCCTATATTTAAAATTATTCATGCAAAATAGTCTTGCCAAGTCACAACATGGATTATCCCAATTCATCAAGGCTCTGACTAAAGATCCAATCTTAGCTTCTATAAAAAAATCTTTTATTTTTTCATTACAAATCTTTTGATTAAAGGGAAGCTCGATTGCCGCTAGGTTATTTGTAAATAAATGGTCATAATATATTCTTCTAGGTTTAAAGTCGTCTCTTATTGAAACATGTTTCATTATCTTTAATCCACTAATTGCATTATTTAAAGTTTCTTTTGGCAATTTAAGATCAATTAAAGTCCAGCCTTTTTTCTTGAATTGAAGTTTATTCTCTTGAGATATTCTTGAATCAATGAAATTATTATCCATTAATAATCTTTTTATAATATTCATTAATATTTATCATACAGTAAACTAACTCTATTAAAAATTGGATATTCTTTCTTTAAAAATGTAGTTTATCCAAAGAAGTTATTTGAGATTTTCCTGAATTTGATAAATTTGTAAATCAGATTTTTAATTTTATGTAAAATAAGTTTTGGTTTAAGTAAATATTGTTTAGTAGAATATATACCACCATATTGGTCAAAATTCTTAAAATAAAAAATTTTCTCCTTATATTCTGAATGTAAGGATTTTCCTAACTCATATCTTTTTATATCCTCTTGTAGATCAAAAAAAACTTTATTGAAATTCTCATATTGTTGTAAAGTAGAAAAATTAGTTAGTGCTCTACAAAATTTATTAATGTTAATATTATTTAAAAAATAAATTATATTTTTGTTTAAGAAATCTGCATTAAAAGACCTAGGAAAGCTTTTATTTTGAATCCCTTTACCAAGAATTCCAATAAAAATAACATTGGTAGAATTTTTAGAAAATTCCAGTAAATCGTACTCTCTAAAACTCCTGTTTAGATAATTTTGGTAACCTGTTACCCCAAATATTATTTTCTCTTCATAAAAATTATTTAATAATTTAATTTTATCTGTGTTGAAATTATAAATAGGATAAATTTCTAAAAATATCTTATTAATTCCAAATTCAAAGTTAATTTTCTTAAAGAATTTTTGTGCATTTTCACTTATTAAATTGTTTATTGAGCAATAACAACAAAGTTGAAGATCCCATTCTAAAGGGTCAAAACCTAATCTTCTTCTTTGTTCTTTGATCTGTGAAAATAGTGACCTGAATCTTCGATGTTTCATGTCAGGGTAGTTGTAGTATATTTTAGAAATTATTTTTACTTGATTTTTGAAATTAGAAGATGCTTCTTTTATAACTTCCAGAGATTTATCATAGTCATTACAAGTATGAATAAATAAACCATCCCTTATTTGTGTTTCTCTAAGCTTTATATTCTCATTATTGAAATCTATTAATCCTCCAGCAATTATATAGTCTTTTAAAAATAATTTACTCATTTTGTAGATCCGATTTTTTACTAATATTTTTTTTGACAAGGATATCAATATTAAAATATAAAATATAAATCATAAAATTATTTATTAAATTAAGATAACTGTAAAAAAAATAATTATTTTAAAGGTAAATCTTATTAAGTAAAATCTTTTCTTTGCTATTGATTTTTGAAGAGTAAAAAATTTTTAAGTTTATAATTTATTACAAATAGGTACCTTATCTTTTAAAAATATTTCTATATTTTGTAAAGATGTTTTATCAAATGGATATAAATTTCTAATTTTATTTGTATCTTCCATGTAAGTTTTGTAGATAAAATCTCCATATTTTCCCTTTAAATTAAACTTCTCTGCAACCTCATTAAGTGTAATATTTTGTGTAGAGTAAAAATCAAATACACCACTTAATTTAAGAAAAGAATTAAAAGAATTTAATATATCTTTTTGTAAAATATAGTTAAAATTAGATTCTTTGTGTAAGCTTAATTTTTGGTTGGAAATCAATTTAGTTAGTGAATTTTCTCTCATTGTGGGACCGAGCGGGGCAGATATTCTTATAATTGTTGAAGGTAATTGATGATTAATTATTAGATTTTCTGCACACTTTTTCATAAAGCTATAGGGAGTAATTGGACCATATATCAATGGAAGAAAAATATATAAGTGTTTTAATTCCTTTAATATTTAAGAGTTTTTTAGTAAATAAATAATTATCTTCTATATATACTTTGATTTTTTATATCTCTTTTTGAGTTAAATGCGCAATGTAATATTGTTGCATTTAGAAATTCTTCTTTAATAAAAGAATCAGCATTTTTTCTATTAATACCTATAGATCCCGGAAGATTTTTATGTAAATACTTACCAAGACCAGAATCTATTCCTGTAATTATAAACAAGGTTTACCCCCACTAAAATAAGTTATACTTTTAAAAAAGAGATTATTAATTTTCCGAGGCAATAATTCTTAAATAATTTAAGAAATCTCTATAGTATTTTGAATTTCTAAAAAATCTGTTTTTAAACATATAAAATATTCTAAAAAATAATTTATTAAAAATATCAACAAAAAATAAATTATTTTTAGAATTTAGAATTTGAACATTTTCACATGTTGATAGGTATCTTTTTGTATAGTCTCTAGAAAGTACTTCAGCATCTATTTTTTTTATTCCTTCCTTAAAAAGGGCTTCTGATAAAGAATTAATAAAAATGGGAATTGCTTCAGCCATATTATCTTCTACCAAAGAAATTGATAAATTTTTAGGCATTAAATATCTTGATGGATGTACTTGTCTTATAAGATAAGGAATATTTAAAAATTTAGCTTTACCTCTTACAATCGTAAGATAATTTTGAAGAACTTCAGCTAATGATCTTGAGGGTAAAGTACTTGAGATTTTATAGTCCTCTAAAAGTTCTTTTGATCTATGAACACCGAATATATTTACTAAATAGTTATGGGATAATTTATTCAATCGATCTATTAAATTATTCTCATCAAAAGAAATACTGCCCCAATAACTTGAGGCACTAATTCTGTTTTTTTTATTATAAAGCGATTTATGATCAACCATTATGGATTTTCCATAAGTGACTCTAAAATCAGGATTTCTTTTAAGAAAATCTGCACATTTTATCAAACTTAATGGAATAAAAAAATCATCATCTCCGCTAAAAGTAGCAAAATTTGTTTCAGTTTTTTCCATTAAAAAAAAAATTGCTTGTCTATCTGTAAAATTTATTTTATGAAAATAATTTATATTTAAAACTTTTGATAAATATTTAATCCTATCAAGAAATAACTTGCTTGTCTCTGTTGTTGAATCACAAATATTAAATATAAACTTTACCTTTCTATTGTAATAAAAGTTTAGAGTTTTAAGGAGAATATCCTGCCTTGATAAAGTAGGTATTAAGATACTTATTTCGTTTTCTTTCAATATTTTTTTTAAATCCTTTATATCATATCTTAAATAATTACTTTTTAATAATTATTAATTTTTTAAAAGTAATTATTGATAAATTAAGCAAGGCTTTTAGGATAATGCAAATCCACTTATTGTTAATTTTTAATATTTAAAAATATTTTTCTATAGGTCTTATTGTTCTATAATTATTATTGATTTTATAAATTAATCATTTTAGATGGATCTATAATTAACTTCTTTTACATTATAAAATTATTCCCATCTCTTTAATAACTCTTATTGTATGTTTTTAATTTTAATCCTTTTATTATTTTTTTATTTAACTAAAGTTTTTATAGATACTCGTGGAGTTACTTTTTTCTCTCCTAAAATGAATACTGATAATGAAAAAATGTTAGTATTAGCGCGCCAGTTAGGAAAGGAGGGTTTAATACGTTGGCCAGGTTCCATTCATAATTTAAATAATGGTAAAGGTAGAGCAGAACTACGAGAATTCTGGGTTTTTTTTATAGCTATTATTCAAAAAATATTCCCAAAAGAAAATAGAATTACAGAACACGTAAATATAACTTCATCCATTATTTCACATTGTCTTTCTACTATTCTTATTTATTTTATTTCAAGTTATTTTGTACCAGTTTATTATGCATTCTTAATATCAACAATATATTTATTTTCTACTTGGTGTACTGAAGTGGCTTTATATCTTGGACATATAATCTATGCACAATTTTGGTTTTTATGCTCACTAGGTCTACTTCTGCTTGCTTATATCAATCAGTATAATAACTTTTTATTTTTATTTTTTATTTTTTTTGCGGGCCTTTTATCTTCAATATGCTTCCACTCCTCAAGTGCATCGAGGAAATTCCCACCCATATTAATATTTAGCCAGCTTTTCATTTGTATCAATATCTTTTCTGATTCTTCAGAGAAATCTATCATATTATCATTATTATTTACTGCAATTACATTAATTTTCGCAAAAATCTTTTTGATAAAAACTTACAAATCTATAAAGAAATATTTAATTTATAAAATAAAAAATATTAATCCTTTAGAAATTGAGAAAAAAACATTTTTAGTATTTAATTTTTTATCTCCAATAGTCATATTCTCTTTAATTATTATTTTCCCTGCTTTTACTATCAATCAATTTGAATCTTATTTAGAGACACAATTTATTTTTTCTTTTGGGATTTTCATTGGTTTTTTTCTTGTCCTTATGCCTAATCCTATTAAAAATCTTAAGCGTTTTATGGGATTTTTAGACATCGGTTCATGGGCCTCTCATTTTCAAGCTTATCCTGATCATAAGAAAGTCTTTGGTAGAAAATTGCCTAGAAATTTTAGAGGGGCCGGTTTAAAGTGGATCGCTCCTTTTTTTTGGAGTGTAATGCCCGTCGAATTATCATTATTTTTCTTGACATTAGTCTCAATGATCTATTGCTACTTCATTGGAAAAGTTAGCTTATTAAATATCTGCATTATTTTTTTAATTGGAATAATGCCAACTCTTATAGTAGAAATAACGAACGGATTGCAGGTTGGCAAATCATATTTATCTAGTTTAACTGGTTTTTTAATAAGCATTATTTTAGGGTTTAAATATTTTGAAATTACTTATAGTAAAGCTACTCCATTTCTTTTAACTTTTTTAGCTTTTATTCAATTAATAAGACTCATTAAAGAGTATAAAAATGATCTTTTACCTTGCAGAATGGGAGCGGCATTGTTACGAAATTTTTTATTAAAAAATAATCTGAAAAATTTCTATACTTACGATAGTGCTTATAATAATTGCTTTGTAAAAGCATTAATATATGGATTTGAATCAGAATTCAAAGTTAATTTTGTTAAAAAGATGAATGAATGTCCTGAAGAATCAATATTTGTTGTTCCTCCTACTTCATCAAAGTCAGTTTCAATGGAAACGGAATCTGAGGCAATAATAAATGGTAATTTTCGCGATGATCCAAGTTTGAATACTTTACTTGATAATAATTCTATTGAGAAATATGCCATCGCTAAATTTAAAACACTTGGCAGTAGTAAATACTATGTTAACGAGAGCGAGGTTACAAGTTATAGATACCACATACTAAATCAAATAAAGGATCATGATAGAATGTTGTCTTGTGGTTGGGTACTTGATCTAAAATTATTAAAAATGTGATGAAATGCAGATGCTGTGGATCTGAAAAACTTGATTTAGTAATTGACCTGGGTGACCAACCTTGGGGAAATAATTTTATTTCAATAAAAAGTGAAGAGAAAGCTAAAAATTATCCTTTAAAACTTTTTTTTTGCTGTAATTGCAAGATGTTACAGCTTGATTATGCAATACCTAAGGAAGAAATGTTTGTTAAACATACCTATTTATCTGGTACAACAAGCTCTTTAAGAAAACACTTTTTAGAAGTAACAAATTATGCTTTAACTCAAATTAATTTAGAAAAAAATAACTACATATTAGATATAGGAGGTAACGATGGAACTTTCTTGGAGCACTTTAAAGAAATGGGCCAATCAGTCCTTAATGTTGATTCGGGATTATTGCAAGCAGAAAAGTGTAAAGAAAAAGGTATTCCTTGCCTAAATAACTTTTTTAATCAAGAATTGGCAGATCAAATTCTTTCTGATTATGGATATGCATCTGTAATTCATGGTTCAGGTATTTTTTTCCATCTTGAAGAACTTCATAGTGTTTTTTCAGGAATAAGAAAATTACTAGATCCTAAAAATGGCTTATTAATAGCTGAATTTATTTATTTGCCGGACATGATAGAAAATGTTGCTTATGATCAGATCTATCATGAGCATTTATTGTATTACTCTCTTTCAACTTTTCAAAATCTTCTTGATATGTATGATTTAGAAATAGTTGATGCGATTCGCAAACCCATTCATGGAGGCAGTTGTATAGCTTTTGTTAGACATAAGGGTAAATTTGAAAAATCAAAACAACTCAACGAATTATTGAAATATGAAGAAGAAAAAAGATTTAATTCGATTGATATATATTTAGATTTTGCAAAAAAGGTAAAAGATAATAGGGAAATTTTAAAAAATATTTTGTCTGATATCAGAAGCCAAGGGAAAACAATAATTGCTTTAGGAGCACCAGTAAAAGGAAGTACCCTAATTAACTATTGTAATTTAACCACTAGTGAGATTGACTGCGGTGTGGAGATAAACCCTCATAAGTGTGGAACATATTATCCTGGAACTTCAATACCCGTTTTTCATCAAGATGATGTTGCGCCTCCAGATTATTTTCTACTATTATCTTGGAACTTTAAAGCTGAAATTTTATCAAAGATCAAACCTATTCTGAATAATGGAACGAAAGTTATTGTACCAATTCCTTATCCAAAAGTTTTATAGTGAAAGTACTTGTAACAGGTTCTTCTGGTTTTTTAGGGAAATCATTATGTAAGCATTTGGAAGCTTTGGGATACGACTTAACTAGATCAAATAGCGATATTTGTGACTTGCGCAACCCTCTCTCTCTTGAGATTTATAATCAAATTGAATTTGATCAGATATTTCATCTTGCTGCTTGGACTCAAGCAGGAGATTTTTGTCTTTATCATCCAGGTGAGCAATGGATCATTAATCAAAAAATTAATTCTAATCTCTTGTCATGGTGGTCAATAAAACAACCGCAGGCAAAGTTGATTTCTATTGGAACAAGTTGTTCATATGATCCTCAACTTCCTTTGCTTGAGGATAATTATCTTGAAGGAAAACCTATAGATAGCCTTTATACTTATGCGATGTGTAAAAGAATGCTTCAAATTGGCAAGGTTGCGCTTTCTAGGCAATTTGGATTGAACTACCTAACAGTGGTCCCTTCCACTCTTTATGGACTTGAATATGGAACTAAAGGTAAACAAATGCATTTTATATTTGATTTAATTAGAAAATTTCTTGAATTTAAATACTTTAAGCGTCCAATAGTTTTGTGGGGCGATGGTAATCAAAGAAGAGAATTGGTTTTTATAGAAGATTTTATTAATAATCTTATTGAGTTAGATAAATCAGAAAATAATGATATTTTTAATATTGGTGCAGGAGAAGATTACTCAATTAAGGAATTTGCTCAAATACTTGCAAATATTACTGGGGTAAATATTTCTAATGTACAGTTTGACGAATCCAAATACGTTGGAGCTTTATCGAAAGTTTTAGATAATACGAAAATAGATTCGAAGTTACCTAAGAGATTTAAAACCAAGTTAAAAGATGGATTAAATAAAGTTGTAAATGAGTTTGAGCAGAAATTTCTTTCAAACATTAATTAATGATTATTAATAAGAATTTTATTTTTTTCAAGATTTATAATTAAGGTCATTTTACAATGACAATAAGATTTAGATTAAAAGTTATATTAGATAAATATGTTGATTAGTAGAACACCTTATAGATTATCCCTTTATGGCGGAGGGCTTGATTATCCATCTTGGTTTGAGAAAAGAAATATTGAAGTCTTATGTGCTGGACTAGATTATTACTGTTATCAGGCAGTAAGGGAATTGCCACCATTTTTCTCTCATAAGTATAGAATTGCATACTCTAGAATTGAAGAAGTTAGTGAAATAAATAATATTAAGCATCCAACAGCCAGAGAAGTAATAAGGGAATTCGGCTGTGGCAAAAGTTTGGAAATCACCTACTGCAGCGATTTACCATCAAGAAGCGGCATAGGAAGCTCTTCCGCTTTTACTGTAGGTTTAATTTCTTCCATATATGCTTTGACTAAAGAAGAGAAATTAGGGGAAGCCGAATTAGCAAGACTGGCAATTGATATAGAGCAGAATAAGACGGGGGAAACTATAGGTATTCAAGACCAATGTGCTTCCGCTTTTGGAGGATTTGTTCATATTACTGCTAACAAAGAAGGTGTAAAACCAAGAAGATTTGAAGTTAGAAAAGATTACCAAAATTATATTGAGTCTTCACTTTTGATGGGCTTTACTGGTATTCAGAGATATTCACATCATGCATCTAAAAAAGTTGATAATTATTTAAAGTATTCAGAAAAATGTGAAAAATTAAAAGAATTGCAAGAAATTTCTCAAAAAGGAATTGAGGCGTTTTCAAAAGAAGCTGATTTAGAAGAGAATGCACGACTTACTAGACTATGTAGAGATATTAAATTATCTATTAATAACGATATACAAAACCCCCAGTTAATGGAAATTATTGAAGAATCTGAAAAAGCCGGTTCATTATGTACTCGAATAATGGGAGCAGGAGGCGGAGGTTTTTTTATATGTTGGGCTCCAGAATCAAGACATCAAGCAATTAAAGAAAGAATAAATGTTAAAACATGGGTCAAAGTCAAAATAAGTTCTTCAGGAAGTCAAATAATATTATCTGAAAGATAATTTGCTAATCTATGAACTCTTTAGAATCTTAAAAAAATTACCAAATAAAAAGATAAAAAGTATGGAGATAAAGCAAAAAACTAATTTCAACAATTTTCAGCGCTATAATAATTATTGATTATCAAAAAGTGCTCTAATAAATCAAAGATTTAACGGTCAAAGTAAGTAAATTTCTATGAAATACCCTTTAATGAAAAATAATTTATTAGAAGAGGATTTATTACCTGTGATTGAATTGTTAAAAACAAAAGATCCAGTTTTAACTTCAGGTCCTAAGGTAAAAGAATTCGAAGAATCTTGGTCTAATTGGTTAGGCGTAAAATATAGTGTTTTTGTAAATAGTGGTTCTTCAGCGAACTTATTGTGTTTAGCTTTATTAAAAGAAAAATTTCCTGAGGGGGGTGATGTTATTGTCCCTCCATTCACTTGGAGTTCAGATATAAGTTCAATAATGTGGATGGGCTTTAATCCTATATTTGTAGACATTAATTTATCTTCATTAAGCTTGAATACTGAACTAGTTATTAAAGAGTTTGAAAAAAATAAAAATATTAAGGCTATCTTTCTAACTCATGCACAAGGCATCAATGGCTTAAATAAAAAATTAATTGAATATATTAATAAAAATGATATTTTTCTAATTGAAGATGTTTGCGAATCTCATGGCGTAGTATCGGAAAATAATAAAAAGGCAGGTTCAATAGGTGACTTATCTTGTTTCTCTTTTTATTATGCACATCATATGAGCACTATTGAAGGGGGTATGGTTTGTACAGATGATGAAGAAAAATATGAGGTTTTAAGAATGCTGAGGAGTCATGGAATGGTTAGAGAAATGGCTAATCCCTTAAGAAAGAAAATTTGGATTGATAAGTATAAGGATTTAAATGAAAAGTTTATTTTTACTAGACCTGCATTTAATTTAAGGAATAATGAGATAGGAGCTACTATCGGTCTAGAGCAATTGAAAAGATTAGATTGGATGGTCAAAAAAAGGTCTGAAAATTTTAAATTATTTTTAGAGTTGCTTCCTGATTGGTGTTATAAGGGATTTGATCTTGAAGGGCAAAGTAATTACGCCTTTAATCTAATCCTAAAAGAAAAAGATGAATACTTAATGAAGGATTTGCAAAATCGTCTTGAGAAAAATGAGATTGAATTTAGAAGGGGTAGTGCGGGAGGAGGCAATCAGATGAGGCAGCCTTATGTTAGAGAATGTTTTAATTTTACCGAGCAAGATATAAATAAAATTGCACCAGTGACAGACCATATTCACTTCTATGGAATGTATTTAGGTAATTATCCAGAATTAAGTTCAGAATCAATTAAAGAAATTGTAAAGGTAATTAATGGATAAATGAATTTAAACATAGTTATTTTGGCTGGTGGAAAAGGAACAAGAGTAAAAGAAGTCCTAAAGGATACACCCAAAATAATGGCCCCAATTGAAGGGAAGCCTTTTTTGGAATGGCTTTTAGCTTGGATTGAATCATGGAAATTAGAAATTCCAAAAAATATTATTTTGTCTACTTGTATCGGGCAAGAGATAATAAAGAAATATTGTGAAAGAAATAATTTGAATGTGAAATGTGCACCAGAGCAAAAACCTCTTGGAACACTTGGGGCACTAGCTTATGTGGCGTCTATAAATGATGCTAAAAATTATTTAGTTTTAAATGGAGATACAATTTTTAAAGCAGATTTTCATAAATTTCATAAAAGGTTCTCTTTAGAAGAGGATAAGCCCCTAATAATGTTAAAAAAAATTTTAAAGAATGATCGCTATGGAGGGTTTGAACAGATTGATAATGAATGGATATTCAGTAAAAAAAGAACTGAATTTATATCATTAGGAGCATTTTTAATTTCAAGAGATAACTTGAAAAAAAGATGGTTAAGAGCAACTCAAATCCCTTTTGAACATGACCTTATTAACAATTCTGGAAAGGAAATTTTGATTGATGAAAATCTATTTGCTAGAGAGCCAGTTTCAGCAGAAGTCCTTGATATCAACACACCATTTATAGATATTGGCATACCCAAAACATTAAAAGAAGCTCAAACATTTATACCTAAAATCATCAATTTGAAGTAATTGTAACTATGAAGTTCGTTATTATTGGTTCTGGTATTATTGGACTTTCAATTGCTAAAGCCTTAATTGAGAAGAAGATTCATAAACCTATAAATATTCTAATTTTAGATAAACATGCTATTCCCTCTAGAGGGACATCAGTACATAATAGTGGAGTTTTGCATGCTGGTTTGTATTATAAACCTGGATCATTGAAAGCAAAACTTTCAATAGATGGGGGAATAAAACTTAAAGAATGGTGCAAAAAGAATAATCTCCCAATTTTAGAATGTGGAAAATTACTAATACCTTTTAATGAAAATGATTATGTAAATTTAGAAAAAATTGAAAAAAATGCATTAAATAATGGTTGTAAGGTTGAAATGATAGATCATGTTAGGGCTTCAAATATTCAACCTTCCCTTATTAAAAAAGACAAGTATTTGTGGTCTCCAAAGACTAGTGTTTTCGATCCAAAATTAATAGTAGAAAGGCTTTATAAATCTTTGAAAGAAAAGGGAGTTAATTTCTTGAAAAAATCTGTGGTTCTTGATGATTCAGATAAAAAAAGGTTGATTTTTGATGACTACAGTAATTTAAGTTATGAAAACTATATAAATTGTGCGGGACCAGGCGCTCTAGATATTGCTAAATCAGTCACTAATAAATTTGATAATCTAACTATTCTTCCTTTTTTAGGACAATATGCTGTTCAAAAATCTGGATTGGAAATTAAAACAAACCTTTACCCAGTTCCAGATCCTGAATTACCTTTTTTAGGAATTCACCTAACCCCTAGAATAAATAAATCATCTTTGATAGGACCTAATGCTATTCCAGTATTTAAAAAAGATATTCAAGGGTATGATTTAAAAGATATGAGAGATATTCCTTCAATAATTACGAATAATATTATTTTATTTGCATCGAATAAATCTAATTATCGCAAGCATGCTCTATCAGAATTGTGCTTCAATTTAAAAAATAAATTTCATGTTAATACACTAAGATATTTTGTTGGTAATCTTAAGTCTAATTTTCAAATAGAAATGGACTCTAAAACATATGGGATAAGAGCTCAGTTGATTAATCGAAATACATATAAATTAGAAAATGATTTTATTTATGAGAAAATAGAAAATAACATTCATATTGTTAATGCCGTTAGCCCTGCATTTACATCATGTTTCTCTTTGGCTGAATTTATAGTGGAAAAGCTAATTTAAATTTAATTAAAATAAATATGAAAATAATTATTTGCGGTGCAACTGGTTTTATTGGTAGAAATCTAGTTGAATTTTTTAACAAAAATGGTAATGAAATAATTGCAGTTTTTAACAATAGAGAGCCCTTCCCCGTTAATTCAGGAAAGGTTAAATGGATAAAAGCAGATTTACGTATACCTGGAGTCCTTAAAGAACATTTGCCAGAAACTGATGTTCTTCTTCAATTTGCGGCAACAACCTCTGGAGCTAAAGACATAATCGAAAGACCTTATATCCATGTAACTGATAATGCTGTAATTAATTCATATTTGCTTAGAGAATGTTTTGAAAGCAAAGTAAGACATTTTATTTTCCCAAGTTGTACTGTTATGTTAAGTTCTATTGAGAATCAAAAAGAATTTGATTGGGATTCAAATAATCAAATTTTTGGCAATTATTTTGGTGTTGGCAATACAAAAATTTATATAGAAAAAATGTGTGAATTTTATAGTTCACTAGGTCTTAAAACAACAGCTTTAAGACATTCAAATGTATATGGGAAATATGATAAGTTTGATCTTCTTAAAAGTCATGTTTTAGGCGCAACTATTAGGAAGGTTATCAATGCTAAAGAAAATGAAGTACTGGAAGTCTGGGGCTCGGGAAAAGCAAAAAGAGATTTTATATTTGTTGATGATCTCGTCAACATGATAGATAAATCCATTATAAATCAATCAGATAGTTTTGGGCTTTATAATTGTGGTATGGGATATTCCATATCAATAAATGATCTAGTAAAGAAAATAATAAAAATATCAGGTAAAAATCTAAGCATTAAAAATAACATTGATAAACCGGATTTCCCAACAGCTCTTTCACTTAACTGTGAAAAGGCTTTTGCTGAGTTGAAATGGAAAGTTAATACTAATTTAGAAGAGGGGTTAAAAAAAACATATCAATGGGCTAGTGAGAATTAGAGAAGAAAATTTAAAATTTAAAAATTAATATTTTTTAATTATGCATTGTTTCTCTTACTTCTTTTAACAAAAATTCAACACTTTCTTCTAAGGAATAAATTGGACTCCAATCGTTGAGTTTTTCAAACTTAGTTGTATCAGGAACTTGTAAAGTAATATCTACTGGTCTAAATAATTTAGGGTCTGGCTCACAAACAATTTCTGTAGAGGAATATTTAATGAGCATATTTAAAAATTCGCCTACTAATAGAGCATTCTTTCCTCCTAGATTATATGCCTCTCCTGGTTTCCCATAAAGAGCAATGTCAATATAACAATCCATGGCATCTCTTACATCTATCAGTGTCCGTAGAGATTGAAGATTTCCATGCTTTAGAATTTTTGTTTTACCCATTTCAATAGATACTATCTGCCTAGCAAATGATGTAGCAAAAAGGTCAGCACGTCTGGGATTGATATAAGCAAACATTCTTGTTCTAATCGCTGAAATGTCATAAGCTTTCCCATAAGAATAAACTAGCTGATCTTGTGAGCATTTTGAAACTGAATATGGATTTACTGGATTAATGGGACAATTCTCATTTATTGGAATTTGATTTTTATCTACTTGACCATATACTTCAGAAGTACTGCAATGAATAAGTAATGGTTTGGTTTCTGTGATTCTTATAGCCTCAAGTAAATTAAGGGTCGAAAGAATATTATTTTGTACCACACTTACTGGTGTTTCAAAACAGGCCCTTACGTTTGCATGAGAAGCTAAGTTAAATATTAAATCTGGTTTAACAAGATTTAATGTACGAATTACTGAAGATAAATCACAGAGATCGCATTCATAAAGATTAATTTGAGGTTGAATTTTCCTTAAATTATTAATTGTTGTAGTGCTATGCCATCTTGATATTCCATGTATTGATGTTTGTGGAAATCTCGTAAGGATTTGTTCAGCCAAATAACTACCACCAGAACCACTTATTCCCGTTATTAGGACTGTTTTGAAATTTCGCACTATTATATGTAACAAATTAGATATTTAGACTACCACAATGTCAAAATAACTATTCTTGTTAATATAAAGTTTTTTTAAATTAGCAGTTATCTTGTTTTGATTGATGCATTAGTATTAGACAATTGTTTTTCAAGATTTGATGAAAAAAGTTCTGGGAACAGGCGGTACTTGGATGATAGGGAGATATCTAGTTCCGAAACTATTGTCTAAGGATTATGAAGGACATACTGGATATCAAAGATATAATGCTTTTAAAGAAAAGAATTAAAAATTAGCATAAAATAAAAATACTTTAATCTTTTTATTAACCAATTAATTGATTCCAGTTTTCAAGATGTGTTAATTTACAGGGAAATAATTTAATAAAATGTTAGCTAAAGATTTAATAGATTTTGAAAAAGATATAGCTGACATTTTTAATCGAGCTCAAATTAGGGCTCCAATTCATTTGCATGGCAATAATGAAAATCAGTTATTAAAAATATTCGAAAATATAAATTCAGAAGATTGGATTTTTAGCTCATGGAGAAGTCATTATCACTGTTTGCTAAAAGGAGTTCCTCCAAAACAATTAAAAAAGGATATTCTAGATGGCAAAAGTATGACACTACTGTACCCAGAATATAAAATTTATACTAGTGCTATTGTTGCAGGTGTTATCCCTATTGCCTTAGGTACAGCCTTATCTCTAAAAAGAGACGGAAAGAATGAAAAGGTTTATCTTTTCATGGGTGGTATGACTTCTGAAACTGGTGCAGCTCATGAGGCTCACAAATATGCGACATCGCATGACTTGCCATTAGAATTTATTGTTGAAATTAATCATAAATCAGTTTGCACAGACACTTTAAAAACATGGAATATGGATAAATATTCCTTAGTGGGGAAAAAAAATGTTACCCATTACGAGTACGATTTGCCTTGGCCTCATGCAGGCTCTGGGATTAGAGTACAATTTTAGGATTTTTGGTTATGAAATATTTTGAAGAATTAAAAAGAACTATGGAATGGCTTAGTAACCAAGAAAATACTATTTTTATTGGCCAAGCTGTTGAAGTTCCTGGGACTGCAATGTTTAATACTCTTAAAGATATAAACATAAATAAAAGAATAGAAATGCCTGTTTTTGAAGACACTCAGTTAGGTATTTCTTTAGGTATGTCGCTTACTGGTAAAAGGGTAATAAGTATTTTCCCTCGATGGAATTTTTTACTTTGTGCAACGAATCAGCTTGTCAATCACTTAGATAAATTTCCTATTATGAGTGACGGTAAAATTAATCCAAAAATAATAGTTAGAACAGCTGTTGGTTCAGAAAGGCCCTTATTTCCAGGCCATCAACATATTGGTAATATGTCTAATGCTTATAGAGAAATGTTGTCTTCTATAAATGTTATTGAACTTAATGAGCCAGAAGATATTTTTCCTGCTTATGAAAAAGCATACAATAGTGAAGATGGAAAGAGTTCAATACTTGTGGAATTTCAAGATTTTTACAATGAGAAATAACTATATCAATAACAAAAAAATTCAATAAAAGTTTGCTTTTAAAAAATACTTTTAAAATATTTTTCATCAATAATTTAAAAGATCCATACATAGTTTTCATTTGGTAATTGTGTTTGACCTTAGCAATGTAGAATTATCTATTAAAACAACTTTAAGATGATAAAGTTAGGGCTTATTAATTCAATTAATGTTTTGGAAGGGTTTTTATGACGAAAATTTTAGTTACAGGCGGTGCTGGTTATATTGGATCAGTCTTGATACCGAAGCTTCTTTTGGATGGTTATGAAGTAACTTGTGTAGATAATTTAATGTATGAGCCAACGAGCTTAATGATGGCGACAACTAATAAAAACTTTAATTTAATAATAGGTGATGCGAGAGATAAAGAATTAATGAAACCTTTGATAGAAAAAAGCGATGTCATAATTCCTCTAGCTTGTATGACAGGCGCCCCCTTGTGCAATAAAGATAAAGTTGCAGCAGCCTCAGTAAATAAAGACTCTGTTGTAATGTGTTCAGATCTCAGCTCTCAAGACCAATTACTGATTTATCCATGTACGAATAGTGGATACGGAATTGGGGAGGAGGGAATATTTTGTACAGAAGAATCGCCTCTAAAACCTATCTCTCTATATGGGAAACTAAAGGTTGAGGCTGAGAATATTCTCCTTCAAAAAGGTAATGCTATTACATTCAGACTAGCAACGGTATTTGGAATAAGTCCTAGACCAAGGCTTGACCTCTTAGTAAATGATTTTACATACAGAGCCTATTTTGATAAAACAGTTGTGCTATTTGAAGCAGAATTCAAGAGAAATTACTTGCATATTGAAGATGCAGCTGATGGATTTAGATTCGCTATAAACAATCCTAATCTAATGGGAAATTGCTTTAATTTGGGATATAGTGAAGCAAATCTATCTAAACGTGAATTATGTGAAGAAATCAAAAATGTTATTCCTGACTTTGTATATCTAATATCTGAAATTGGTTCAGATATTGATAAGAGAAACTACATTGTAAGTAATCAAAAAATAGAGGATGCAGGATTTAAGGCAAAAAGAGATTTATCAACCGGTATCAAAGAATTAGTAAAGGCTTTGCCATTATTAAAAAGAACCCAGTTTGCCAATATTTAAGCCTATATCAATCAACTCTACCTAAAAATATTTTTTAAATTTAAAATCAAAATACAAATTTATGAATAAAAATTTAACATCTAAAGAATATATAAAAGTTTCTCTTTCAAAGACCATGGAACTTTTGCAAGATCTAATAAATTTAGATGACTATATAATTAACATTGAAGAAGCTTCTCAGCTTATAGTTGATTCTATATCTAATAATCACACTATTTATCTTGCAGGTAATGGGGGCAGCGCTGCACAGTCACAGCACTTTGCAGCTGAATTGGTTTCAAGATTTAATTTTGATAGAAATCCTTTGCCTGCAATAGCACTAACTGCCGACACCTCAGTTATAACAGCAGTATCAAATGATTATGGCTATGAAAAGGTTTTTGAAAGACAGTTGACTGGATTAGCAAAAAAAGGAGATGTTTTTATTGGATTTTCAACTTCAGGAACCTCAAAAAATATCCTTAATTGTTTTGAAAAAGCTAGAGAAATGAATTTGTCATCAATTGGGATCTCAGGAGAAGCAGGTATGAAAGAGTCTAGACCCGATATTTTAATTTCTATCCCGTCACCAAATACCCCTTTAATTCAAGAAATTCACTGTATTACATCCCATTTGATTTGTGACATAGTTGAAAAGAAAATTTTCAATTAAATTAAAGTATTGCATATTAAATTTAAAAAAAGTTAAAAATAATAAATGTCAGAAATAATTAATCTAGATAAGTTTTACTTTGAGGAGTTTTCAAGATCAATATCAAAATTCACTCTAAAATCGAAAAAAAAATTATTTAAGAAGGCATTGTTTTTAGATAGAGATGGAGTTCTTATCGAGGATGTACATCATATTAATTCCCCAAAAAAAGTAACATTATGCCCAAAAGTTTTGGATTTCTTGAAAGAAGCCAGACAAAAAAATTATGGTTTAATTGTTGTGACTAACCAATCTTCTGTATCAAGATCAATAATTTCATACCAAGAATATAAAGCCATTACAATAAAATTTCTATCACTATTAACCGAAGATATATACCCTGAATTTATTTTAAGTAGTTTTCATTTGCCAAATAATTCAAATAATTTAGATAATTACAATTGGCGAAAACCTGGGACGGGGATGATAGATTATGCATTAAATAAATCTAAATTCAATACATCCAAATCATTTATTATAGGCGATAAATTAACAGATCTAATCGCTGGCCATAGAAGTGGATTGTCAAACTTTATATATGTAAAGTCACAGTTACATTCAAATCAATCAAATTTAATAAAAAACTGGTCTATTAAAGAAAGTATTCCTTATAGAGAATTGAATGAACTAGATGCTTCTTTTATTTAAAAAAATTAAATATCTTAAATTCCATGCTGCTTAATTAATTGATAATAATCCAGCGATAATTTGTTATAAATAAACTTAATAACCTAGAGTAAAATCCATATGAACTGAACTTTATTTCAGCAACAATTTTATGGGTAAATCTAAATATAAATTTATTGGAAGAAAAAGAATCTGTTCAAATAGCAAATTTGATGTTTTATTTGATAATATCATTTCCCAAGATAATCAAGAAATTAATGATTTTCTTGTCATTAAGCCAAAAGTTAATCATAAAGGTTATATTTCTGGAATATGTGTACTCCCTATGTATAAAGGTAAATTTTGTTTAATGAACGTCTGGCGACATCAATTTAAAAATTTTGTTTATCAAGCTCCTGCAGGGTTTATAGAAAAAAATGAGAAACCATATCAAACTGCTATTCGCGAATTAAAGGAAGAAACAGCTCTGATTTGCGAACAAAAGAATATGATCCCTCTAGGTACTTTTATTCCTGATGCAGCACTTATTGAGTGTCGTGTGGCCCTGTTTTTAGCAAAAGATTGCATGAAATCCTTTACCAAAGTTGAACGTGAAATTGGTTCTAGTGATGTTATTTACTTATCCAAAAAAGAAATCAAAGAATTGATTATAAAAGAAGAAAATATTGGAGGTTCAACATTAGTTACTTGTATAAGGTCTTTAATACATTTGGATTTGAAAGATGCATCTACAAACTCTTTTTATAAAGATTAATTTTCTAATGAAAATTTTTAGAAAGGAAATTATTCAAGATATAACTTATTATTAATTTAAAATAATTAGGTATAAAGTTAGAAATAGACACTTTATTTTTTGTAAGGAATTTTTTTTAATTATATATTTTTGGCTCTATTCACATAGAATTAATATAAATATTAAAGATCAGTGAATAGAATTTCTATCAATAAATTGCGAGAACTTTATAATAAAATATCCGAAAAAAGTTTAATTAAGAAAAGATTGAAAAAAGGTATTTTTAATTATCTAAATTTATCTATTCATAATAGTAGAGATGATAGAGATTTTGACCTAACAAATTATAAATTATTTAGAAGTCTTATTTCATCAAATCAATTAGATTTAAGAGAAATAAAAAATAAAAAATCAAAAAACATTTACGAAGAATATTTTTGTAATTTTAAGGAATTTAATTATTTATTATCAAAAGATATACCTTTTTTATTTTTAATTGATATTTTGAAATTTATTAAACAAATAATTGATACAATAATAATATTAATAATAAGTATTATTGAGTCTTTTAAAAACTCTTTTAAGATCATTTTATTTGGTAAAAATAAACTTATTAGAAAAAAGATTTATAGTATCTATTATTGGGAAAAAAGAGATAATTCAGCTTCTTATTATTATCCTGGTGTTTTTAATGATAGTAATAACTTGATATTCGTATCATCCTTTGCCGACAGTAAAAAATTTTTATTTTTGGGGTTATTAGATTCTTTGAGACATAGTAAATATATTTCTCCAGTAAAAAATTTAGAGATCAAAAGTCTTTTATTGAGCTTATTTCAGTTTATACATCTGTATTTAAATGATTTTTCTCTGGTATTTACTAATAAGGAGTGTTCATTTTTGAAATTTTGGTATGGCTGGAAAAAATGTTCAGAAATTTTTTATAGTATTCTCATCTATAATTCCATTTTTGATATAGTTAAAAATTCTTATGAATGTGAATTCATCTCTTGGCATGAGAATCAAGTTTCTAATCGTGCATTTTCATTGGCAGTATCAAATGCAATAAAAAAGTTTAATTGTAAATCAACTTTATCTACTTATAACGGTTCGCCAATTTCACAAAGAAATAAAAGGCAATTTTTTCCTACTAAAGATGAATTCAGAATAGGTTTTTGGGGTAAAAAATATTATGTACAAGATAGAGAATCAAAATATGAGATGGCTTCCTACTTTAATAAAAAAAATATAAAAATAGATTTACACATTGTTCCAGAAACTATGATTAGAATTCAAAATGATAAATTAGAAAGTTTTAGAAAAGTCAAATTAATTAGAGAAATTACAATATTTACTCATGACTCCTATTGGGATCTTCTGGCATGTTTGTCCGGAGTAATTAACTTTAGAAATGATTTTTATAAAAAAACTGGTTCAAAAATTAACGAAAGTAACTTAATATATATAAGGCTTCATCCTTGCTTAATTAGAAAAGAAGCATTAAAAAGAATATTGAGTATGCAAGAGATTTCAAAAAACTACAGATTCGAATTTATAAGCAATAATAGTGAATCAATTATGGATTCAATTAAAAAAAGTTCATTTTGTTTTTTTGGTTTATCATCTTATATTAATTTAGCGATTTCTCTGAACTCAAATGTAATTTCAGTTGATACTAATCATATTGACAAATCTCCAATAAATTCAAAATTCTTAAGTACTGGAAAATTTCTAGTTTCTAATCCATGGTAATTTTTAATGAAATTTTTGAAAGATAAATCTTTTTACAAAATACTTTCTTTATTAAGTAAAAAAAGAAAAAAACAACTTTATTTTCTTATCTTTTTTTTAACTCTAAATGGTGCTTTAGAGTTTTTCTCGATAGCATCAATAATCCCATTGTTATCTATTATTAGTTCAGAAAATATAAGTGATTCAATTCCATTTGTTGGAAAATATATTAGATTGCTTAATATAAATGATCCCAATTTAGGATTGCTTTTTTTTACTTTATCTTTTTGTATATTTGTCTTCTCATCAACCCTTTTAAGAATATTTAATATTGCTTATATTTTTAGACTTTCTGCCAAAGTAAATATTGATATAAGTAATTTAATATTTAAAAATAACATGTACCAATCATATACAAAATATACAAAAAAAAATTCATCAGAAATAATAACATTAGCTTTAGAAAAGGTTGATATAGCCACTGCATGCATTGATTCTTTATTAACAGTAATAGCGAGTTCGATTCTTGGAATATCTATTATTATTTCTTTATTAATACTTAAATGGCAGGTTGTAGTGATTGGAGTAATTTTTATTTATTTTTATTATTTTACTGTTTATACAAATATCAAAAAAATGTTACATAAAGATGGGCAAATAACTTCAAGAATTATTCCACTTCGTTTGAAGGTTCTTCAAGAAGGCCTGGGAGGATATAAAGATATAATTATCAATAGTTTAGAAAAAGTTTATATTAAATTATTTTCTGAATATCAATCAGTAATTAAATTTAAACTATCTAATTTAAATTTCTTTTTAACAATTCCAAGAATTTTAATAGAAGGAATAATATTAACTGTAATAGCAATTTTGGCTTATTTTTTATTTAAATCTCAACAAAATATTGCTTCTTCGATTCCTATTATAGGTTCTTTTATTTATGCATTTCAAAGATTATTACCACTTACCCAGCAAATTTATGCAGCTTCTGCAAATTATAAATACAAATCTACAGTAATTAATGAACTAGTAAATGGTTTGGAAGAAGGTAAAAATAATGAGGCTTTATATCTTTCTAAGAAAAGAATTTATTTTAAAAAACAGCTAATTTTTGAAGGTATCAAATTTGGTTTTAAAAATAAAAATAATGTACTAAATAATATAAATATTAGAATTGATAGAGGAGATATAATAGGTATTTATGGAGAGACCGGAAGTGGAAAAAGTACTTTATTAAATATTATTATGGGTTTAATTTCTCCTTCTAGTGGGACTATAAAAATAGACGATAATGATATTTCCAATGAAAATTCTCTCGTTAATTGGACAATAAATTTTGCCCACGTCCCACAAAATATTTTTTTAAAAGAAGCTACTATTGAAGAAAATATAGCATTTGGAGAAGAAAAGGAAAATATAGATTTTGAATTGTTAGCTAAGGCCGCTAAGGTTGCACATATTTATTCATTTATTAAAAATACTGATAAGGGATTTAAAACACTTGTCGGAGAAAGGGGCATACTATTGAGTGGGGGTCAAAGGCAGAGAATTGCAATAGCTAGAGCAATTTATAAGTCAAGAAATATATTAGTTTTAGATGAAGCAACCAGCGCTCTTGATGATTCTACTGAAGAAAAGATTCTTAGATCTATTTTGGATATTGATAGAAACTTAACGATAATAATGGTTACTCATAGAACTAGCACACTAAGAAATTGTAATCGTATCTTTAAAGTTCAAAATAAAAAGATAATTGAAGAAAAAAAAGTTTCATAGAAGGATTATATAACTCTTACTTTTATATGGGTAAAATAGATAATAAATTTAAATTTATTTATTTCAATATAAAAATTTTATATTTAGTTTTATGAGTTTTATTAATAACGAACAGAAATTTGCAGTTTTTGGATCTACTGGGATGGTTGGCAGCTCTATCCTTAGGATATTAATAAAAAAAGGATATAAAAGAATTTTTAATCCAACGAGAATAGAATTAAACCTTCTTGATATGAATTCTGTTGAATCTTGGTTTAATAAGCATAAACCTGATGTAGTCATATTGTGTGCAGCTAAAGTTGGCGGGATTCACGCTAATAATTCTAATCCAGCAGACTTTATCCTGGAGAATTTAAAAATTCAAACAAATGTTATTGATGCATCTTGGAAATTTAATGTAAAAAAATTTTTATTTTTAGGAAGTAGTTGTATTTATCCAAAATATGCTAATCAACCCATTATTGAAGAGGAATTACTTAAAGGTGGATTAGAGCTAACAAATCAGTGGTATGCTATTGCTAAGATCTCTGGCATTAAGCTCTGCGAAGCATTAAAAAAACAATATGGATTTAATGCAATAAGTTTAATGCCTACAAATTTGTATGGTCCAGGAGATAACTATGATGAAATAAATAGTCATGTTTTAGCAAGTTTTATTCGACGTTTCCATAAAGCTAAAATAGAAGAATTAGAAGAAGTTATTTGCTGGGGTTCTGGTAATCCTATGAGAGAATTTTTGCATGTAGATGATTTGGGGAATGCAATTTTATTTGTTTTAGAGAATTGGGATATAAACGGCGATTTTGTTCCTTTAGATATAAATGGTGAACCTCTCTCTTTTTTAAATGTTGGGACTGGAAAGGATATTTCAATTAAAGAACTAGCTAATCTAGTTGCAGAAATTATAGGATTTAAAGGAAAAATAATATGGGATAAATCTATGCCTGATGGTACGCCAAGGAAGTTACTGGATATTAGTAGGTTAAAAAAATTAGGTTGGAGTCCGCAAATTAATTTTAAGGAGGGTTTAAAATCAACTATTGAGAGTTTTGAAAGACAATCAAAAAGTAAAAAATAATTTATTTTTATTTTAAATATTTAATTATTTTCTACTTACTATATTTAATAAAAGGCTTATCCTATTTGATGTAAAAAAATTTATTTCTTTTAAGCTAATAGGAAAGTATATTAAGTCCTTTTTATGAGTCGATATAGGATGTCTTTTAAGTAGTTTGCTACTATTAGTTAATTTATCTGAATAATTGGAACCTCTAATTCCTAAATGAATATATTTAAAATATTTTTTTAAAACTTTATTAGATCTTATATTGAAACTCCTTTTATGGCCAAATGGATAAGCAAAATGATTAATTGGGATATTCATTTTTTTAAAAATATCGATACCTTCCTTAATTAATTTTTTAATTTGTTTTTCGTTTAATTCACTAAAGTTTTCATGATTGAAACCATGCATACCAATTGTATGACCAAGTTTTTGAACCTTTATAATATGTTCTTTTGATAATGGTATAAATTGATTTTTTAATTTATAAATTAACCTCTCATCATAATTGGGATATAAGATTTGGAAAAATACTTGATTTTTATTTTTTTTATCTTTTAGCAAGCAAGGAATTATAAAAAATATTGCTTTAATATTTAAAGGTTTTAAAACTTTTTCGGCAAATTCAAGATTATTATAAAAGCCATCATCAAGAGTCAATAAAGAATATGACTGGTCTTTGTATTTTTTTTTGAAAAAATTATCAATATTTTCTGGGTTTAAAAATTTTTCTTGAGAATCTATCTTTTTAAGAATCGATTTATAATGAGAAAAATAATTTTCTTGAGTGCTATGAAGATTGTAAATAGTTAATCTTGATTTTTTGTATTTCTCTCTAATTAAAAAAATCTTAGGGAAAACAACCCCAAATAAATCTGATAGATTGATAACTATTTTTCTTAATAATGACATTTGAAATTTAAAAAATATTAAGTCTTTTTGATAAATCAGAGCAAAAAATATTCTTAGGATCCATTTTGCTTTTCACTTCTTTCCATTCATTAAGTCTTGGGTAAGTTCTCTTGAACATCTCAGAAGTCTGCATTGAGTCCTTAGCTAAATATATTCTTCCACCAGCGCTAAGAACCTTCTCATCAAGTTTTAATAACGTTTCATTAAGGTTGCTAAGAGATAATGGAAAATCTATTGCTAAAGTCCATCCTTTAATTGGAAAAGATAAAAAAGCCTTATTCCCAGGGCCAAATTTTTTTAGAACAGTTAAAAAACTGGGAGCATTAATTTTCTTTGTTATTTCTAAAATTTCGAAGATAGTCTTATATTCATTTTCAGGTACAACGAACTGATACTGTATAAATCCTTTCGATCCATAAAACTTATTCCAATTCTTTACACCATCAAGTGGATGGAAAAAATTACTTATTGACTTAATTTCATCTTTCATTTCTTTTGGTGTTTTTCTAAACCAAACTTCATTAAATGCTTTTACTGTAAATTTATTTAGTAACCTAAATGGAAGAAAAGTAGGAGCTGAAGCTATTGATTTTGAATGATATGATAATAGATTTTCATTAGGGCTCTTTTCCTGAAGATCACTTTCGACTGCATGATTGCCGACTGTTAATACTCCTCTGTTTTTTTTACTTAGACTATCTACCCAAGCAACAATATATTGGAAATTATATTGAGCATTTATCATTGCATCCATAAGATCATCTAGATCTTTATATTTGAATGTATTTGTTTTCATTTTTGAAGTTCTTATTGGTATGAGAGAAAAAGTAGCTTCTATAATTACACCAGTTAATCCCATTCCACCTATAGTTGCCCAGAACTGATTCTTTCTCTCAATAGGTTCATTATTATTTGAAGAAAGTTTTTTAAAATTACCCATTCCATCTATTATCAATATTTCTTTTATGTGATTCCCAAAACTCCCATTTAAATGGTGATTCTTACCATGAACATCTGAAGCTATTGCTCCCCCAATAGTGACATTTCTTGTGCCAGGTGAAACGGGAATGAAGAATCCCTCTGGGATAATTTTTTTTAAAAGCGAATCAATACTTACCCCACTTCCTACAGTTATAGATCCTTCTTTTTTATTTAAATAAATATGATCAAAATCATGTAAATTAAAAACTGATTCATTTTTAAGCTGAGCCGCATCCCCATAAGAACGCCCAAGACCTCTAGCTAAAAGTGAGTTTTTATTAGAATTAACTATTATATTTTCTAATTGCTCAAATCTATCTGGTTTTAATATTCTTACATTTGCTGGATTATGTAGACCCCAACCACTAATTAAATTCATTTTTTTATTTTATATTTTAAAGTTTTTATAGCTTTGAAGCATATTTTCTAGGTAAAGAACGAATAAAAAACATAATTATACCCCACCACCAAGGTAAGTATTCAATTCCTCTTTTATGAGGATTACGCATTAAATAATCAGCAACTTTATTAGTAGATATACAAAGAAAGGGGGGAGCACCTATTGCCATTTTAGTGGAAATAAATCCTGATTTTATTATACGTACTGAGAATGGCTTTTTTTCACATCTAAGTAATAAGCCCTCACAGAAGGTTGATAATGCAGCTTTTGCTGCACCATAATGATAGTTAGAGGGTCTTCCTCTGTCAGATGCAACAGATGTAAATACCCAAAGACTTCCGAAAGTTTCAAAACGTTTTCCTTTTGTTATTTCTGTTAACCATGGCAATAATCCAAGATAATTAACATAATTAATTTTTAATGCTTCAGAAATATTTTTCCTTGCCAAATCTGGATTACCAAGAGTACCAGCTGTAATTAAATAAAGATCATATAAGTCTATTTTAGGTTTGAAACTTTTTTCTGGATAACAATTAAAAATTAGATCATTTTTCTCTTGGGTTACATTAGCTTTATAAACATTTTGGAGTATATGGCATAGCTCTAAATTACTATCTAAATCTCTGCAGACTAAGTGAAATTTTTTACATCCCTTTTGGGCTAATTTTATACAAATTGACTTTGCAACGGCACTTGTACTTCCAATTATTAATGCGCTTTTGAAATTCCTCATTCAAAGATTTGATATTAAATCTTATTTTTAATTTACCACTACATTTAAATTAATTTAGAAAAATTTTATTCATTTTAACTTTTAAAATTTTTAATTTTTATTAGGTCGAATTTTATTTGAATTAAAATGCCTTTTTAAATTTATAGAAATAACTATTGATAATGCAGTTATACTCCATATTGTTATTAATCTTCTAAGAATAGAAATAGTTAATGCAGTTATTCCAGATATTCCTTGTTGTTGAAGCAAAATTGTTGAAGTAACTTCATTAACTCCCAATCCTCCTGGTAAACCTGATAAAACTCCTAGCATTCCAGATATGAAATATATAATTATTGCATCAGATAAAGTTATTGAAGTTGGAGAAATTACATAAACAATTACCCATAGAATTAAAGCTTCAATACCCCATAAATAAATACTTGTAAAAAGTGAAAAAATAATAGTTTTAAAGGGTCTTTTTTTAGGGATATATTTTTTGAAATCATTCCAATATTTTGTAAAAAATTGGAATAAAATTTTCTTAAAAAAAATTAAAATTATTAAAATCATACAAATTATAAAAATTAAATTTCCAAATCTTATAAATAAAAATAAATTTATTAATTGTTGATATTTAACATAAATAAAATTTGGAGATAAAATAAATAACCAAATTAGGACTGATAGAAGATCGAAAAATCGTTCTATGAAGAATACAGGGAATAATTTTTTTATTGGATATCCTAAATATTTATTTAAAAGCTGAATTCTAGAAATTTCACCAATTTTCCCTGGAGTTGCGGTAAGTGAGAACCCACTAAACCACCACATTAAATCTTTAATATTAAAATTTCCTATTGATAACGAATCAAGTATAATTCTCCAACGTAGATATCTACCTAAATAACTTAAGCCAAGTATGAAATAGAGAAGAGGTAGCCATGATATTAATTTAATAATTGCAGCTTTTAAATCAGTAACTTGTACTATATCTAAATCTAAAAGTTTATTAATACCAAATATAAAAATAAATATTGAAATAATAATGAAAATATTACTATCGTAATTATTTTCTTTATATTTCTTAGGTTTGTTTGTGAAACTACGGAAATGAGGATATGAACTTGCCTCAAGAAGTTCTTTGTCTCCAGAGCTATCGCCATATACCTCTAAATCCTTTGATTCTGGCATATATCCCAAATGATCTCGTAAACGAATTAATTTTTCTAATCCTTTGCAGTTGGGAGTTTTCAAAAAAAATTTTTCATTACTATTAATTTTTAAAATGTCATTACATTCAGTAGCAATAAGCTCAACATTAAAATAACTAGATAAAGTTGAAATTATAGGTTTAGGTGAAGCACTAACTATTAAAATTCTGTGTCCTTTATTTTTGTGCCATTTTAATCTTTCCATAGCTGCTGGTTTAATCAGCCTTTTTAAGATAATAGGAAGTTTTTTTAAGAGTACCTTTTTTCTTTTTGCGATAGAAGTTGAATTAATAGCTTTATTTATTAAAGTTTCTTTAAATTTGGTAGAAAAATCTTTTTTAAAAATAAATTTAAATAAATTGGGCAAGATATTAATTAAATCTAAAATTAAACCAAATAATCCCCTCAACAAGAAAAGAAAAATTAATGTCGAATCTCCTCTTATGAGAGTCTTATCACAATCAAAAACAACGATAAAATCTTTCATGCGATATTTATTTAAAAGTTATATATTTGTGACCATAGAAACTTGTAAAAACTAATATTCCAAGACCACAAGTGTGAGAAATAAGCTCAATAAATAATAAATTATCAAAGAAAATTATTAACCAGTTTTTCATCAAAATACTTACGAGGAATGTTTGTAATACAGAAATTAGATTTACTAGTGCAAATGCGGGAAAAGATTTTTTAATTGATTTGTTTGAATTCAAGAAAACATATCTTTTAGCGAGAAGAAAAGCAATAATCATACCTATCACATATGAAATAAGTATTGCAATCTCAAATCTAAAAAAATTTGATAAAATTATTCTGCTTAAAATATTTATTATTGCGGAAGTCCCGCCGGTAATTATAAAAATAATAAATTGTCTTTTTTCTTCTTTTTTTTTTGAAGATATCATTTACTTTTTAATATTTTTTTCACTAAATTTCTTCCAAAATCTATACTTTCACTTATACCTCTATCCTCTGGATAATAAGCAGTTGTATCTACTGTAAAAATGCCATTAAAAGGTTCTTGATCGGGTAATTTTTCTATGAAATTTTTCTCGCAGATAGGTTGGGCATATTTATATCTACTGCAGTGTGAAGATATTAAATCTTTATTTTTTAAATTAGGATTTAATGCTTTTACGCATTTCCAAGCATCTTGCTTGAAAGATTCATCATCTCTTAAATAATCAGGATGATTTTGTGGCATGTAGAAAGGTATATAAGTTATATTTTCAGGAAGGTTTCTTAAATTACTCATTTCTATTATACCTGGAATTGAGAATCTTGAATCATTTATATTAGTCCAGAAATTATTAGTTACTTTTTTACTAGTTTTAAAAATTACGCAAGCGCATGCTACGTAATTTAATTTTTTATATGAATTAGTAATTAAATTGTTTATATTACTATTACTGAATATTTCTCCAATAAGTGGCAATGGTATAGTACTAATAACTAAATCAAATTTATATTCATCTGTAGGAGTATTTATATATGCGCCAGATTTTTTTAAAGGCTGAATATTTATAATTGGGCTAGAGATTTTTATTTCACCTCCATTTGCCTTGATTATTTTTGACATTTCATTAATAAGCTGTATAGATCCATTTTTAAGGAATCCCAAATTTTCTTTAAGTTTTTTTCTTGATTTTCCTAATCTATTAATTCTGCTCCAGATCCAAGCTGCAGAAATATGATTTGAAAATTGATAAAATTTATAAGAAAATAGTTTCTCCCATAATTTTTCATATCCCTCATCACCTAACCATTCTCTCAACCAATGTACAGCTTCTATTTTGTCTAAATGATTCCAATCTTTTATAGTTAAGCATCTGGCAGCGTGCAATAAATATCTTAATCTCGTTAAAAAAGAAACTTTTGAAAACATTATTACCGATATTAAGGAACCCCACTTATATAAATTGCCTTGATAGTAAAAACCCATTTTTGTTTTTTTCCAATTTAATTGCTCTTTTAATCCAATTTCATCTAGAATTCTAAAAAATCCTTCATCGTTTAAACAATGAAAATGATAATATCGCTCAATTTCTAAACCATCAAAATCAAAACAAGATGCCATACCACCCAATCTATTATCGGCTTCAAAAATTACAGGTTTATAACCTTGTAGGGTCAATTCATATGCAACAGCAAGACCCATAGGACCACCTCCTATAACTGCTATTTTGGAACTTTTTCTCATAAAAAAATTGATTTCATCTCAAATTTTACATTCTAAATTTATCCAAAACATTTAATAAAATATAATTCCAACTATTAATACTGATATTAGCCATAAAAATACGACTAGTCTTATAGCTTTATCATGGATCAAAATTAGCTCTGGGTTTTCAGTAGTTATTAATTTACCATTATATTTTCTGATCTCAGAGATCTCAGGATCACTTATGAATTGATACCTAAATAAACCCATCAAAACAAAAGGTAAGGTTACTAGCATCCAAGATGATGAGGCTCCATTTAGAGATGGCCCAGCTGCCCATAAACTGTAGCTTATGAAAGTTCCTGATACTAACAAGCTTTCATATCTAAGGAGTAAAGGAAGAGAATAGCTTCTAAGAATATCTCTTGTTAAGATAAGTGTTTTTTTGTAATACAAAAGTTCAGCTTTTCTCTTCTCAACGGCTAAAAATAAAGCTAAAAGACCAATTGTTAAAATAAACCATGGTGAAAACCTGAGTTCTGTGGCTACTAAACCAGCTATCGCTCTTAGGAGAAATCCTGAAGCAATACAAAAAATATCTAATAGCGGTTCCCTTTTTAATCTAATGCAGTAAGCAATTTGAATAAGGACATAAAGAAGAATTATAAATAAGAATTGATAAGATATTAATTGAGCTATCTTTAAACTGATTAATCCAAAAATTAAAGAAGCAATCTTAGCAAATGTTTTTGAGATCTTACCGCTAGCAATAGGCCTATATCTTTTAATTGGATGCATTTTATCTTTAGATATATCTCTAATATCATTGAATAAGTATATTGCTGAAGATATAAAGCAAAAACCTATAAACCCATAAAATGATTTCAAAAAGATATATTGATTAAATTGAAAAGAAAATAATAATGATGCGAAAACTAATAAATTTTTAGACCATTGTATTGGTCTTATAGCTTGAAAAAATGAAACAAGAAGTGGTAAAAAATAAGTTTTTGAAATTATTCCTTTCAAAATAATGGCTGATTAAATTGTTATTTTATTTTTTATTGAAATTTTAAGGGTTGTTTTGTTTTAATTATTTATAAATTAATAAAATAATAAAATTTTATTTTATCAAATATATATTCAATTAAAATTATAGTGCTTTAAAAGTGGCAATGGATCATAAGATCCAATTCCCCAAGGTCCTAGTAAGAAGATTGTAATTAGGAAAATATAAGTTAATAAACCAAAAAATTTTGGAAAATCTAATTTTGATTCTTTTGCAGAAATAATCATTAATAAGTTACAGCAAATTGTAGATGCAGCAAGAAACCTAGTATCATCTCTAGCTATAAACGATAGAATTAAAGGCGAAAAGACAGATAATTTAAGATAAAGTGGTAATTTCATAAATTTAAAAACTATATATAAAATAAAGCAATAGTAAAGAGTAATAAGATAACTTCCTCCTAGTAATGATTTTGGAGTTAGTAAAAAAAGAGAATGATCAAAACTATCTTTTAACGTATGAATTAGTTCTACATTCATGGAAGTTTCTAATTCCTTGCTTATATTAGTTAAATAAATGCCCAGTTCCTCTCTACCTGGTTCATATCTACCAAAAACCAAAAGTAAAAAACCTATAATTAAAGGTAGTGAAAATATTGGAATTTTTTTTAAAAGCTTCTTGTAACTTACATTCCTATATTTATAAAATAAAAGTCCAATAATTAAGGGTACATAGAATAAAAGTGAAGCTTCATGAATTAAAAGCTGTAAAGAAATACTTATTGAAATAAATATACTTTTTTTCGCAAAAGAATATGAATTACTTATTGTAAATATTATTGTAAAAAGAGATAAAACTAGGCATATTAAATCCATTCTCCCAATGTCATATCCTAATCTAAAAAATAAGACTGGACTTAAAGTAAATAAAGTATAGAAAGGTATTTTTTCTTTTACTTTCCAATCTTTAAAACATGACCTTGTAAATATCCAGAAAGTAATACAAAATAAAATTGAAAAAAATAAATGAGAAGTTAATACCAACAAAGAAGGAGTGAGATTATCTGATAATCGTAATAGCTTAAATATTGTTCCTATTAAACCTCTTTTTATAAATCCTAAATCAATATAATTAACATAATAATATCCTTTTAAACTTGCACTTATAGAGTTCAGAGATCGAAAGGGGGGTATCGAGACAATTAAAATTAAAAATATAGATAATATAAAATAGTAAAATTCTATTAAATTTACTCGGGTAAAAAAACTTGTTTTGTATTTGTTATATTTAAAAAACATAATCTAATTTTAGCAAAATCCAATATAAATATATTCCCCTAATGTTTCTATAATTCTTCCATTTAAACCTTCTTTAAATTTCTTAATGCCATTTGATGTGTTTTTATTAAAACCTCCAAGATCGAATTCCTTTAAACCATTTTTTTTACTATCAATTATGGCATGCCAAAGTAATAAAGTATTTGCTTGCAATTTTCTACCTTTCTCATTCGTGAATCCAAATAAATACAATGCTTTATTTTTAAATAATAATACCCCAATGCTCCCTAAATTATTTTCAGGATCTTTTAAACTATATGCCTGATATATTTTTAAACCTAAGAGGCCGTTATTTTCTAAATCATTAAATAACCAACTCAAACATTTTTCTTGACTTATAGGAACAAATGATAAATTATTTGCATATTCGCTGTACTCAAGAAGAATATTTTTTATCATCCTTATATCATTTATTTCCTTGGCTTTTGCTAATTTTAATCCTTTTTTAAGTCCATTTCTCCAGTTACCTCTAAGCTTCCTAAAAAGCTCTTGCTCTGGATAGAGTAAATCAACTATATAGGTTTTTGATGGATAATATCTTAATTTTATAAAATTAAATCTTTTAAAAGGTAGATCATATTTATAAATAAAGGGTGGCGAGAAGGATATTATTTTTGCGTATTTGTTTTTAATGAATCTAAAAATTGCAAATAGTAAAAGGTATTTATATTTATGAAATTCTTCACATATTAAAGGCCCATCGTTCATTCTAATAATTTTTAACAAGCCTAAACAAAAAGATCTTTTTGTTAAACTAACGATCCCACATATAATATTTTTATAAGAAATCTTTAGATAATAAGAATCATTTTTATTAAGATAATATCCCGGGGTTTGAATATGAGAGAGATTTGCGAAATTTAATTTTTGAAATATTTTTTTATATTCACATATATCTATTTCTTCAATAATAAATTTATTATTTTTTTTATTTAGTTTTTTTATGTTCATAGTTAGAATTGTAAAAAAAAATTATTAAAGACAATTAATAAAATTTTAAAACTAAATTTTTAGGATAATTAAATTGTTTATTTATGGTTAATTTTTTTATTATACCAATGGCAAATTTATAAAAAAACTGTCGTGAATTACGATATTTTGTTTTAAATTTTTTGTAAAATTTCAATTTTAAAATACTCTTTTGATCCTTAGAGTCATAAGAAATAATAATCTTTCCAATAATTTTATCTTTTTCAAAAATTTTTATTTCTTTTTTTGTAGAGGAATAAACCAAGTCAAATGAATCTATATATTGTCTAAAACAACTTTCTACACAATTCTCAATTAATTTTTTAGTTACGTTCTGATGTGTAGGGAGTGTTATTTGATTCTTGAACCTTCTGATTGCATTTTTATATTTATCTCTTGATTTGATCACTTCAGGCGGTAGATCAGGCCAATTCCCAAAAGGTAAGCCATATAAATTATATTGTTTTAAAATCTTAGTTCTTTCTCTTGTATTTTTAAAATTAACTATACCTAGATATGGAATATATTTTAAATTTTCCATTTCCAAAAAAGGTAGTATCAATTTTAAATTTTTTTTCCAACAGTTATAGTTTGAAACTCGTTTCTTTTTTATAAAATCTATTTTTTCGCAATAAAGATTTAATAATTTTTTGGACATCACGCCTAAATTAAAATTTATCTTATAGAGGGAACTATTATTTTTATTAAAGTTCAATTCTGGATATCTATATCCAAAGTATTTTCTAATATTCCTTTTTATAAATAAAGTGAGAAAATCAATTATTCTTCTTATCTTAAAATCTCTATAATTATTTTTCTGAATTTGATGAAAAAATTTAAATTGTTTGTAATCAAAAGAATCTTTAAATTTTATAATGCTTCCATCTTCTATTCCAAATAATTTATGAGGGCTATATATTTCTATATCAGAAAAACTATTTTCAAATGAAGTTAAACAATGTGTATTGTCTTCTATTAAGGTTATATTCTTTTGATTAATAAATTCTAATAAATCATTATTTATTCTTATTCTTTTTCCAAAGTAGTTTATAAACAAAAAAATATCTACTTCATTAGATTTTAACTCTGAGATTAGCTTTTTATTTTTGAGAAGGGTGTGGTCATAAAAAATTATCTTTGCATTAGTTTTCCTTAGTAAGGATAATGATTCGTTGCAAATAAAATCTGGAATAAAAATGGTTCTTTTACTCTTGTAAATATGAAGGTATTGGTAAATTCTTAATAAGGATAATGTTGAACGTGGATATAAAATTAGATTTTTAGATTTATAAAGAATTTTGTAGTGATCATTTTTTTTATTTTTAAAAGCTTTATAAATACTAATGAAAATATTTTTAGATTCAATTAAGGGGTATAAAGATATCTTATTCTTAGAATGAATTTTTTGTGTTAGAGGCATGAATTATGTTTGAATTAATTTCTAATTTTAAAATATCAAAAAATCTAATTATTCTTAATTGATATTTTGTGCCAATCCCATGCTGATTGAAGAATAGTCTCAATTTTAGAGTATTTTGGTTCCCAATTAAGAATATTCTTTGCCTTATTTATATCTGCAAATAATTTAGATGGATCACCGATTCTTTTAGGGCAAAATTCCTTTTTAATTTTTAAGCCTGCAATTGACTCTAGGGTATTAACAATTTTTAAAATACTTGTTCCATAACCACTACCTAAATTAAAAAAATCAGATTTGCCATTTGAGTGAAGATATTCTATGGCTTTTAAATGAGCCCTAGCTAAGTCATTCACATGAATATAATCTCTTACTGCAGTCCCATCTTTTGTATTATAGTTATCTCCAAATATTTTAAGCTTAATACCTTCATTAAGAGATTTAATTACAAGAGGAATTAAATGGGTTTCTGGATTATGATTTTCTCCAATTTGTTTATCAAAATCGGCTCCTGCGGCATTGAAATATCTCAATGAAACATATTTTAAATCTGATGATTTCTCACACCATTTTAAAATCTTTTCACATAAAAGCTTTGTTTCTCCATAAGGACTTAAAGGGATAAGTTCTGATTCCTCATCTACGGGTAAACTTTTTACTTCTCCATAGACTGAGCAAGAAGATGAAAATATAATAGGGATTGAAAGTTCTGTGCAAATTCTCGTAACAGATTCCATTCCACCAATATTATTGGAAATATAATCTAATGGATTAATAAAAGAATCCTGTACATAAGCTGAAGCTGCAAAATGAACTAAAAAGTTTGGTTTTATTTTTGAGAGTATTTCATATAATTTATTTGATTCCCTAACATCAATCAAGAAGAAATCACCCCATTTTACGAACTCTTTATATCCTGTAGATAAATTATCTAGAGTGATTATCTGATGTCCTTTACTTTTAGCATATTTACAGAAATGTGAGCCAATATATCCAGCTCCACCAGTTACAACAATTCTTTGGCTATACATTTAAGCCGCTTATATTTAAATAATGTTAACACTATTCCTTGAATCTTTCTAAAAATTAACCTAAAGAAAATTTTAATAAATGAATAAGTTAATAAATACCTAAAGCTCCCCTTAATAAGATGCTCACTTATAGAAATTAAATTTTTTTTAAGAGGATGGTTGATAAAATTACTCAAAAGGAGAAAAGTCTCCCAATTTTTAATATCTGCAGTTGAAATAATACCTTTAGAATGAAAATATCTAGAATTATTTCTATGAATATCAATTATTCGAGTTGTAAATTCTTTGGATTTGCTCATATTTTGTATATCTCTTCTATAAATCCCCAATGGCTCAGGTAAATGCTTAATCTTTTCGCCAGAATCAATTACTCTTATCCAGAAGTCCCAGTCCTCAACACCAAGAAATTTCTTGCCTTCTTTAAATAAACCAACTTTATCAAATATTTCTTTTTTTATTGTCATTGCTGACGGGGATAAAGTATTACCGGATATTAATAAATTTGAAAGACTTCTAGGTGGATTATTCCTTAAATAAAATAAATATTTATTACCTAAAATAATTTCATCATTTGATATTAATGAGTATTTTTTATTCTTTGTTATTTCATATACTTGTGTAAGTTTGTTTGGAACCCATAAGTCATCCGCATCAAGCAAACAAATATAATTACCATAAGAGGCTTTGATACCTGTATTTCTTGCGGCTCCAAGACCTTTATTTGATTGAGTTATGACTTTAATGTTGTTTTTAATTTTGTAGTTATTCAAAATTTGAGAAGTCTTATCAAAAGATCCGTCATCAACTGCAACTATTTCATAATTATTAAAATCTTGTTTCAGAATAGATTCAATTGTTTCTTTTAATGTATCTTGCACGTTATAGCAGGGTACTACAATTGAAAAAAATACTTTTTTAGATTTCATTATTATTTGTTGAATTTGAACCGTACTCTCTAATCAAACAATACTAATATAAAAAAATTGATTATAAAAATAACAATTAAAAATGTAATTAAAGTTGTTAAAGATCTATTTACTCTAATAATAAAATTTTTTAATAAATTTTATCTAAATTCCTTCTTGGGAGGTTTTTATAAATAAACTTTCTCTGAAGGCAATCTTCAATTAATTGTAGATTGTTCTTTTTAAAATGAATTTGTTGAGTTTTTTTTATTTTTATATTTTCGTAATTTATCAAATGATTATATTCTGGTAACCCATAGCACATTACAGGTTTTTTATTTTCAAGTCCCTCTTCCAAAACTGTAGATGAATAAGAAATCATACAGTCACAATTATATATTTCATTATCTAAAGAAGTGCCCTTTCTTAAAGTTATAAAATCCTTTAAATCTTCAAAGGCATTGTTTAAAATTTCATCATTTATTTCATTGGGAACATCTCTAATTCGTATGATTAATTCAAAAATATTTTTATATTTTGAGATTTTATTATATATTTCAAAAATACTCCCAAAGAACTCAGGGGATGATTCATAATAATATCTCCTAGCCCCTAATTCTTTAACAGTTCCAACATATAAGATCTGAGTTCTTTGAGTTCTTTTCTTTATATAAATTTCTTTTTTAGGATATGCTGTTTTATTATTAATAAAATTTATTTTTGAGTATTTTTTGTCTAATGAATCTAAATAATCATCACAAAAATGAGACTGGCTCAATAACCTTATTTTTTTTTCTTTTGTAAAAGCTAAGCCAATGCCAATTGATTTTGAAGCTAATAAATTTGATTGACCATTTTTTTGAGTTGTATGAGAACCATGACTTATTAGATAAACCTCTTCATTTTTTTGACTTAAAACTCTAGATAAAGAAAAAAGATCAGGGAATCTTGCCGAGTGAAAAAAAGACTTTTTTATTTTTGAAATTCTAAATATTTTTTCAAAATATAGGGTGAAATTGCAGGTATTTGATAAGTTTGAATATATTTGCTTAATTAAATAGTAGTTATATTTCTTATCAAGTAATGTTGAATTAATATCACTAAAAAATTCGTAGTTATGTTTTTTGCTATTCGGAAGTAAAAAAAATCCTAATTCTTTATAGTCTTTCCTAAAAAGTAATTTTATACATTGTTCAATTATTAATTTAATGATTCTTAAATATGAGGTAGATGAGCAAAAGTAAAGGACTAGTTTTCCTTCTGATATAAATTTAGATTTTAAATAATCTAAAAAATATACCTGACTATCGGAAATTAAATAAATCTCCTTTTTATTTTTAAGTAATAATTTATTAACTAAATAGCTTTGAAAAGATAAAATTAAATCATAAAAAAGATTATTTCTTATTTCAGAATATCTATCAATATAAGAAAGTTTTTTTGTTTTTTTATCGCTATAAAAAAAATCTATTGCAAGAATCAGATCAATTTTATTTGAATATTTAATCCGTTTATTATTATTTATAAGGATGTAATATTTAAAGTTAGGTATAATATCTTGAATATAAAAAAAACGAGATATCTTAATCTCTAGATATGGATCAAGTAATTCATCTAAATCTTTAATTTGATTAAAACTTTTAATTTTTTTTAGCTTATCTATTAGAAAATTCTTTGCTTTATTTGTTTTCAATAATAAATTTTTTGCATTTGCAGATACACTTGATGGGTTTGGAAAAAAATGATTAATATTTTTACGTTCAAATTTGTTAAGTATGTATTTATTTAAAGTAAAGATATTTTTTCCTTTTTTGAAAAATCTTTTATCTAATTTACTTTTATCTATTATTAAATAAAGGCTATTTTTATTGGTTTTAGACATTCTTAAATCTCTCTCTAACTAAATCAGCATCATTTTGATTCCTGATTTCTATAAAAGAGACTTGATCATGAATTTTATGAAGATAAACTTTATCTCCAACTAATGAATTTTTTCTAATAACTTCCGCATGAGTGATACAACCAAGCCCATGTGATCCTAACAATAATGACTTTTTAAATTCTCTTGGAATATCTCCTTCGTCTAATCTAACTAAATTGTCTTTACTTTTTTCTTGCCATGCCCAAGAATACTCAGACTTTGCAGGCATAACAGTATCTGCTCCAGAGTTTAGAAATGATTTAATTAATTCATCAATTAAATTTTTATTTCTAAATGGGAAAGTAATTTCTGCATGAATAATGATATCTGGATGATAATTTAGTTCATTCTCAAGAACCTTTAGATGCCAACAATGAACATCTTCGATTGTTGACTTAGGGTTTGATAAATTAGATTCTCTTATCTTTGCTATTGAAAATCCAAGATTTTTTGCAGTTTTTGCAGTATTTTCATTATCTGTAGTGACAAAATATGAGTCTACGAATTTACTGGAGAATATTGATTCCGACATATACTCTAATAAATTAATATCTTTAAATTTTGGGATCTCACCTTTAATTGGTATGACAAGACATTTTTCGAAATTTTGATGATCTATTATTCCAGGTTTATGTGCAGTTGATATTTTTTCTATTATTTTGGTTACACCTTTAAGTCTTTTACTATTCCCTGATTGATGTATACCATGATAATGATAAACAGGTGCTTTGGGAGTATATTTGATTTTATAGTTTTTCTTTAAAATCTCCCCGGCCCAGATTCTATCCTCAATATTCTCTACTTCATTGTTAAAGTTGTTCTTTTCCCAAACATCTCTTTTAATAATAGAGTTAGCATTATGAAAAAAACTATCTTTTTGCTGAATTCTTTCATCCTCTCCAAATACAATAAGTAAATCTCTTTTGTCCTCGTCACTTGAGAAGTCCATGGGAACTTGCTTGCCATAAACTCCAGCTAGTTCAGGGTCTGAATTTAGTTCTTCAAAAAGATCAGTTAGCCAATTGCTATTTATTGGTAGACAATGTGCAGATAAAATAACGATATATTGTCCCTTAGAGGCTTTAATACCCATATTAATTGCTTTACCAGGTTTATATTCTTTTATTTTTACTATTTTCTCAACTCCATTTCTTTTCGCCTTTTCAACAGTTTTGTCTTCACTAAAAGAATCTACAAGAATAATTTCGAAATTTTTATAGGATTGCTTCTTAATTCTTTCAATACATAGGCCTATCCATCTCTCCTCATTTTTTGTTCTTATGATTATTGATATTAAATTTTTCTCCATTAGGAATTAAATAATTTAAATACCTAGGGTCATCTTAACATTGAAAATAGGTTATTTTTTTTTAATAACTAATGGTTCAATATCCGTCCATATCGAATTCTTTTTAAGACTTTTAAAAGCTGCCTCAATTACTGCTGTTGAGTATAATGCTTCTTTTGCATCACAAATCCTTTTATCGTTTTTAAAACTAAATTTATTTATTACATTAGCTAGATAATTATTAATTGACTCAATTCCATATCCCTCAAATATAAAAGAATCTTTATAAGGATAAATCTTAGTAAAATCTGGATTAACCTCTTCCGTAAATGCATCGTCGGTTAAAATTTTTAATCCTCTCTCTTTTTGTTCACAATCTATTCTTCCTTTAGTACCGACAATATGAAAATCTTGCTTTGACATTGAAGATGATTTATTGGATTCTATCCAACTACAAATTATAAATTGATTAAAAGAAATTTTTGTATTAGTTTCCCACTCAATATTGCATTGAATACTATCATAAGTATTAATTCCTTCTTTTCTTAAAAATCTTTTTTGACCTGAAGCAAGTACTCTTTTTGGGACTGCACCAGTTACATATCTCATAACATCAACATAATGTACGCCTAAGTAAGAGAAAATATTACTTCTTTCTACCCAATTTTTGAAGTTTTCCATTGGCACCTCTTTTCTTTGCGTATATTCCGTATATGAGTAAAGAGGTTCACCAATAAGACCATTTTGAAAAGAATTCCTGGCATATTTTATTTGCCTATCAAATCTTTTATGAAATTCAACGAAAATAGGAACAGATATTTTTTTACTTAATTCGTTTAATTTAATAGACTCATTAAGTTTCAAAGTAAGAGGCTTAACCACCATTAATGGAATTCCAGCTTTTAAAAGTGCCTCTGACCATTCATAGTGCAGATCATCAGGGATTGAAATAATTCCAGCAACAAAGTTTTTGCTGATTTCATATTCCTTTAAAAATATTTTTGGTAATCCTTTGCAAAAAATGAATTTGTATTTTACAAGATCTTTTGTATCTATACATTTTTTTAAAGATTCATATTTCTCTAAAAAATGATTTTTACTATTTTCTTTATTAATCGCAATGATTATTTTTATATTAATTTGATTTAATTTTGCGAATGAAAATATTGCAGGCAGTATTGTTCCATATTCTTTTTTATTCTTTCCACAAACATAGAATCCAGTCCCAACTAAAACTATTTCTAAAGATTTTTTCATTTTATTAAATAGATATTAAATCCAAGATATTTTGCATAACTGGAATACCTTTATTTTCTCTATCTTTAGAAAAATTGATTTGAGGATCATTAGGCATTAATACTGGTTGATTTGAATTATTTGGATCCTGTGCTCTAACTTCATCAGACATTCTTTTTAATGCCTCATTAAATACATCTGAATGTATATTGACATCATTTCTAAATACAAGATAGAACTGACCTAAATTTCTATTTTGTTCAATAGGAGATCCATACATACTTGGGATATGAGGACCAAAAGGCATTCCTGAAAGAGTAGAACAAAGGACTTCAACCATAGAGGCCAATGCAAAACCTTTATAATTCCCAATTCCAAGAAGTGCTTTTGCCTTGTCAGGATTATTTGTAGGGTTCCCTTCGGAATCAACGGCCACGTTATCTTTTAGTGATTCATTTTTTTCTTTAGACTCAAGTATTTTGTTCCAAGGAATAAAAGTGGGAGCCATATCAAGGCAAAATGGTTCTTCATTTTTTCTTGGAGCGGCAAAGCAAATGGGATTAGTCCCAAAAAAAGAGTTTTTACCTCCATAACTCTTTAATAATGAATCTGCATGAGTAAAAGAGAAGCTACAAAATCCATTTCTTGCAGCCTTTAGAGAAAAAGAGGCCATAGCACCAGGATGACTTGAATTAAATACAGAAATTGCAGCTATTCCATATTTGTTTGCTAATTCCATTCCTATTTCTATACTTTTAAATCCTGCGGCATGACCAAATCCATTATCAGCATCAAGGCCTACAAAAGCTGGAAATGTATTTATTATTTCTAATTTTGGATTGCCATTAATTCTTCCATTTTTTAAAGCATTAATATAGTGTGGCAATAACCTAATGCCATGAGAATCAACCCCTCTTAAAGAAGTTTCAACCAATCCTGTCGAAACAGATTCAGCTGAAAATGCATTGGCTCCATTTTCAAGTAAAGATTCCTTTATTTTAATTTCTAAAATTTTATGATTTATTCTTTTCATATTCTTATTCAGCATAATATTCAACTTTATTATTGTATGACTCGAATCCCTCAATAACTGATCTTATTAATTTAAAGTCATCTTCATTTTTAATAACTAAAGAGGTGAGCTTTGATTTGATTTCATAATATCCTACTGATCCTGAAAAAAAGCTGTATTTGTTCTTTAAATAGTTTTGTATGAAAATTTTACTTTCCCAACCCATCATTGATGGAACAAAACATTTGATTGGCTTTAAATCTTGAGTTTTTGAAAACTTATCTTTAGTTGAAAAATTTATTGGAGATTCTTCAAATAATGCTTGTATATGATTAGATTGAACTGAAAAAAGTGAATTAAAATTTTCTTGGAGAAGAGAAACAGTAAAATCTTTAATGTCTTTTTTTGTCTGTAAGGGTGCTATTGCATTAAACCAAACGATATAATCACAATCAAATTTATTTATAAAGTCGTATATTACATCATCTGATTTTGCATTACTAGAGGAAAGTGAAGAATTTCTATTGTAATATTGCAACTTATATTTTTCTGCTATTTTCTTAAAAAGAATATTATCACCATTGATGATAATTTGATCGAATATTTTTGAATTTATAGCAGATTCAATTCCCCATGCTAAGACTGGCTTGCCATCTATAAGAGCTAGATTTTTTTGCTTAAATCTTTGTGATCCTATTCTTGCTGGAATCATACATATTATTCTATTTTTCATTTTTTAGTTAATATAACAAGGACCGTCAATTTAAAAAAAAAATTTTATATAAATGATTAATAAAATTTATAATTGCATAAGTATTCATAATGGCGGTGGAATTGTTTATCTATCCATGATGCACAATGAGATAGATAAGAAAAGTAACTTAATTTTGCTTGATTATAGAGCTAAAAAACATTTGCAACCATTTTTGCACGCTGAAATAAAGTTTTTCAAAAGAAATATTTTTCGTAATTTTTTTGTACTAAAGCAGAGAATTTATTATTTTCGATTATTTAATAAACTTTCAAAGAAAAAAAATAAAAAAAAGTTCTTCTATGAATATTATCTAAATGGTTTGCCACCACTTTTTAGATTTTCAATTTCTACTAGTAAAGTTTTTATTTTATTTCAAAATAAAAATTTGTTTAATGATTTAAATTATCTTGATAGAAAAAAATTTTTCAAATTAAGTTTTTTAATATATCATTTCTTACATAAGACGTTAATTAATACTTTCATAAAAAAAACTGATTACATAATTGTACAAACAAAATCAATGAAAAAAATAATTTCTAAATGTAGGCCTCAAAATAGAACTTTTAAATGTGAAAAATTCTGGAAAAATGTCAATATTGATTTTTACAATAATTACTTTATAAATTTAAAATTAAGAAAAGAATATAAACTCATATCTTATTTGGAAGATTTATCTAAAATTAACATATTGTTTTTTTATCCAGCATCTTTAGATCCACATAAAAATCATAAATTATTACTATCTAGTTTCAAAAAGATTTTTAGAGATTATCCGAATAGGATAAAACTTATATTGACAGTAGATCCAAATAAAATGAGGGGCGATTTTAGCAAAAATAAAAATATCTTATTTATTAGAAATCTATCTTTAAGTACAATTTTTGACATATACAATCTTACTGATTACTTAATATTTCCTTCATTGAATGAATCATTAGGATTGCCATTAATAGAAGCTAAGATAAATAAACTTCCTATAATTGCTTCTGATTTAGACTATGTGTATGATGTTTGTAATCCTGCTTATACCTTTAACCCATATTCCAAAATTGATATTTACGAAACCATAAAAAAAGTGATCAATTAAATTTAAAAAAAAATTTTCAGTAAATTTTCATTAATTTAAATTGTAAACTTTTAAATGAAAAACAATGAAATTATTAATACTAGGCTCAAATGGACTTTTAGGTAATACATTAACAAAATATTTTTTTGAAAAAAGCAACTATGAAACTTATGGTTTTTTAAGGGATTCTTCTAAATTAAAATTTTTTAAAAAGAAATATATTAATAGATTGATCATTATTCAAAATATTCAGAATACTACTGATTTAAGAAGAAATATTAAAGCATTGATGCCTGATGTAATAATTAATTGTATTGGTCAGACTAATAAAATAAGTGGAAAAAATTTAGATAATATAGAAAACTATATCAATATTAATTCTTTGTTTCCATTTAGATTAAAGGAAATATGCGATGAAATTCAATCTAGACTTATTCACTTTAGCTCGGACTGTGTTTTTTCAGGTGAAAAGGGTTTCTACAGTGAGAGAGATAATCCTGACCCTCCCGACATATATGGAAAAAGTAAATTATTGGGAGAGATAGATGATGAAAATATTATTACTATAAGAAAATCTGTAATAGGTCATGAATTAGATTCTAGGAAAGGTTTGCTAGAATGGTTTTTAAATCAGGAGGGCTCAGTTGAAGGCTATAAAGAAGCAATTTTTTCTGGACTTACTGTATTAGAGTTGGCTCGTATAATTGATATGTATATTCTTCCAAACAAAAATTTAAAGGGAATAATTCATATATCAGGAGAACCAATATCCAAATACGATCTATTAAAAATAATTGCAAATCAATATAATAAACTAAATGAAATAGTTCCTAATAAAGAAATAAAAATTAATAGGTCATTAAATTCAGAATATTTTAGAAATCTAACTGGATATCGAAGCAATCCATGGCCATTGTTAGTAAAGTCAATGGAAGAATTTAATTTATTAAATCAATGAATTTAAACTCTAAAAACTTTTTAATAACAGGAGGAACAGGTTCTTTTGGGACAACTTTATGTAATTATCTTTTAAAAAAGAATGTAAAAAATATAACAATTTTTAGTAGGGACGAAAATAAACAATATCAAATGAGGAAAAATATAAAAGACTCTCGAGTAAAATTTTGTATTGGTGATATAAGAGACTATGACTCTGTTTTAAACGCTTGTTATGAAATTGATTATGTGTTTCATGCAGCTGCATTAAAACAAGTCCCCTCTTGTGAGTTTTATCCTATGGAAGCTGTGAAAACAAATATAATAGGTACTGAAAATCTATTGAAAGCCGCTTCAAATAGTAAATTAAAAAAAGTTGTTCTACTTAGCACTGATAAAGCAGTTTATCCCATAAATGCAATGGGATTATCAAAGGCAATGATGGAGAAATTGATGCTATCAAAAAACTTAATAAATGATATGAATACAATATTTTGTGCAACTAGGTATGGAAATGTAATGTGCTCAAGAGGTTCTGTAATACCCCTATTTGTTAATCAAATAAAAAATAATAATCCAATTACTATTACTGATCCTCAAATGACAAGATATCTTATGTCTTTAGACGAATCTGTTGATTTAGTTTTGCATGCTTTCAATAATGGCTCACAAGGTGACATTTTTGTACAAAAATCTCCTGCTTGTACTCTACTAGATTTGGTGATCGCTTTAAAAAATATATTTAATTACAAAAAAGAAAATATCATAATAGGAACTAGACATGGAGAAAAACTTTATGAATCTCTTTTATCTAGAGAAGAGATGGCTAGAGTTGAAGATAATGGAAAATTTTTCAGATTACCATCTGATAATAGATCTTTAAATTATGATAAGTTTTTCAAAGAGGGTAAAGAAATTAATAAAGAATATAAAGAATATACATCACATAATACTAAGAGACTTTCGGTAGAAGAGATTCAAGAAATCTTGTTAGATTTAGATTTTATTAAAAAAGCACTTCCATAAAAGAGTAATTAATTTTAAAAATATATTTAGTAATCCAAAATAATAAAAAAAACTTATACACAGGATTGAGAGAGTTATTGATTTTAGAATCTCTCAAAAATTATAATGATTCTATTGTATATGATTCTTTGAAATACTCTTTAAAAGCATTAAAAAATAATTGATTTGGAGCAGGGATTGGGACATTATCTCTTATTTTTAGAAATAAATATAAAAAGAACCTTTATGCGTAGAGATTGATCATATAAATCAAGAATATCTAAAAAAGAGAAATTTTAAATTTTTAGAAAATATTGATAATTTATCGAAAACTACAGATTTAATATTCTCATCAAATGTTATAGAGCATATCGAAAATGATTTTAAAATAATGAAATCTTTTAATAAAGTACTAAAGGAAAACGGAACTTTATTTTTGTTTGTTCCTGCATAAATGATACTTTGGACAAAGTTAGATGAAATTGTTGGACATTACCGTAGATATGAAATTTCAAAATTAAAAATATTAGCTATAAAACAGGTTTTGAAGTAGAAAGAATTCACTATGCTGACTTTTGTGGTTTTTTTATTACATTATTATGAAAATTATTCAATAAAAATAATAAATCTCCGCTTTCTGAATTTTCCCTGACTTTTTACGATAATTTTATTTTCCCTTTTTCAAGAATATTGGATAGAGTAGGTGGTAAGTATTTGATCGGTAAAATATAGTATTAGTTGCAAAAAAAATTAAATAAAGATAAATAATTCAGACTTATAATTTCCCTTTTAAATAAATAAAGATTAGAGTTTTTTAAAGTAATCAATTTTTATTAAATTCTTTAATTCAAATATTCTTTCTTAAACCAATCAATTGTGAGATTAATCCCTTCATCTAATGAGATTTCTGGATGCCAATTTAAATTATTAATGGCTTTACTTATATCAGGTTTTCTTTGTAGAGGGTCATCCTCAGGTAGTGATTTATATATAAAATCTAAATTTGGGTTTATAAGCTTTTTGATTTTTTCTGCTAATTCTAAAATTGTAAATTCATGGGGATTACCAATATTAACTGGTGTGTAGATATCTGATTCCATAAGTTTTATCATCCCTTTTATTAGATCATCAACGAAACAAAAAGAGCGAGTTTGATTACCATTGCCATATATAGTTAATGGCTTGCCTTGAAGAGCTTGGAATATGAAATTGCTGACAACTCTACCATCATCACAACGCATCCTTGGACCATAAGTATTAAAAATCCTCATAATTCTTGTATTAATATTATGCATTCGCTTATAGTCTGCACATAATGTTTCAGCAATCCTTTTACCCTCGTCATAACAGCTTCTAATGCCAACTGTATTTACAGACCCTCTGTAATCTTCTGTTTGAGGGTTTATTTTTGGATCACCATATACTTCACTTGTACTAGCTAGTAAAAAATCTGCTCCAACTCTTCTAGCAAGTCCTAACAAATTGTATGTACCTAGAAAAATTGTTTTAGAGGTTTTTATAGGATTTGATTGATAATGTATTGGGGATGCAGGACAAGCTAGATGCCATATTTTATCAACTTCTAGTTGGATTGGTTCAGTAACATCATGCCTAATTATCTCAAAATTTTGATGGTTTAGCCATTTTGCAATATTAGATTTGTCTCCAGTAAAATAATTGTCTAAACATATCACCTTTTCTCCTTTTTGCATTAATTTATCAATCAGATGTGAGCCAAGAAATCCTGCTCCACCTGACACAAGATTACGAGTATTTTGAGGGTTATATATTTTGTTATTCATAATTAATATTCTTCAATAAATAATAATCTAAATTATACAAATAAATAAAATGTTGCTTTATGAATCATATTTAAAAATTATTTTCAGAATTTTATCATATAATAATCTTTAAATATTTTTGATATTTAAATCAATAGTTTTCTAAATGTTATAGTTAAGATCTAAAAATCAACTTTTGATAATTTAGGTTTTTATTAATTTAAAGACTTTCACTTTAAACCAATATGAATAATTATGTTGTAAAAAAAATTTGTTGTATTGGAGCAGGATATGTAGGGGGCCCAACTATGGCTGTCTTTGCTAATCATTGCCCAAATATAAAAATCACAGTTGTTGATATAAATCAAGAAAGGATAGATGCTTGGAATAGTGATGACATATCTCAATTTCCAATTTTTGAGCCTCAACTAGATAAGTTAGTTTTGAATTGTAGAAATAAGAATCTATTTTTTACAACAAATTTGGAGCAATCTATATCAGAAGCAGATATGGTTTTTATCTCTGTAAATACGCCTACTAAAACAAAAGGGGTTGGCGCTGGTAAAGCAAGTGACCTGAAATGGGTTGAAGCATCAGCAAGACAGATAGCAAAATTTTCTAATTCTCATACTATTGTTGTTGAAAAGAGTACCTTGCCAGTTAAAACAGCCGAAACAATTAAGAAAATATTATTGAGCTCTCAAGAAAATAATCTTGAAAAAACAGAAAAAAGTTTTTCTGTACTTTCTAATCCTGAATTTCTTTCTGAAGGAAATGCTATTAAGGATTTAGAGAATCCAGATAGAGTTCTGATTGGAGGAGATGATGAAAAAGCAATTGATGCATTATCAGAAATTTACTCAAATTGGGTTCCAAAAAACAAAATTTTAAAAACCAATATTTGGAGTTCAGAGCTTTCTAAGTTAACTGCGAATGCTTTTTTAGCTCAAAGAATTTCCTCAATTAACTCAATATCGGCATTATGTGAGTCTACAGGAGCTGATATTAATCAAGTTAAAAAAGCGATAGGTATGGATACCAGAATTGGAGAAAAGTTTTTATCACCTGGCCCAGGTTTTGGCGGAAGTTGTTTTCAAAAAGATATTCTTAATTTAGTTTATTTATCAAGTTTTTACAAATTAGAAGAGGTCGCAAATTATTGGCAAGGAGTAATTGATATTAATAATTGGCAAAAATCAAGGATATCAAGATTAATAGTAAACTATTTATTTGGAAATGTATCTGAAAAAAAAATTGCGATTCTGGGATTTGCCTTTAAAGCTAATACCAATGATACAAGACAATCGCCTTCTATAGATGTATGTAAGGATTTGTTGGAAGAGGGAGCTCATCTTTCAATTTATGATCCAAAGGTAGAAAATTCAAAAATTATAGATGATCTACAAAATGATTTAAACAAGTTAAAAGTTAATCAAGGATATGGTTATTGGGAAATTGCATCCTCAGTTTTGGATGCTGCAAATGGTAGCGATGCAATTATATTATTAACTGAATGGGATGAATTCTTAAATATTGAGTGGGAAAAATTAATTAAATTGATGAGAAAACCCGCATGGGTATTTGATACAAGATCATGTATAGATTATAAAAAAGCAAGGAAGGCGGGTCTTAATGTTTGGAAAATAGGAAATTCGCTAATTTAAAATGAACAAATATTTTTTTATAAATGATCAAAGAAAATATATTTAAAAATAAATCAAGACTTCATTTAATAAATAATAAAAAAGTACTTTTTTTAATATATGGTTTAGTTAATGTTTTGATTACAAATTTATTATTACAAATTTTTTTATTATTTTTCCCAATATTTTTTGCTACTCTAATAAGTCAAATATTTAATTTAAATTTTGGTTTTTACTTATATGGTTTGAAAGTTTTTAAAGTTAGATTTCTTGGTAAGAAAATATATTTGAAATATTTATTTTTTCATTTATTTCTATGGATATTGAATTGGTTTTTAATTAATTTTATTTATTCTTATAATATTTCAAAGAATTTAGCAGCATTGTTTGTAGTACCTTTTCTTGCTTTAATATCATATGTATATCAAAAGAATATTGTTTTTAATAAGTAATTTGTTTTGAAGATGGATAAGAATCTTAAATATAATAATTTTGAAAAAAATATTGAAAGTAAAGATTTTTTATTATCAGTAATAGTACCTTGCTTTAATGAAATTAATACAATTGGAAAAGTTATTGATAAAATAAAAAATTCGCCAATTAAAGAAAAAGAAATTATCATAGTCGACGATTTCTCAATTGATGGTTCAAGAGAATACTTGGAAAATTTAATTGATAATCAAATAATAACTAAATTTCATAACCGCAATATGGGCAAAGGTGCTGCAATTAGTACAGGTATAAAAACTGCCTCGGGTAGAATAATTATAATTCAAGATGCTGATCTAGAATATGATCCTGATGAATATCCTAATATGATAAATCCAATTGTTGAAAATAAAGCTGATATTGTCTATGGCAGTAGATTTAAGGGAGGACAACCGCATAGAGTAGTTTATTTTTGGCATAGAATTGGAAATGGTTTTTTAACTCTATTAAGTAATATTTTTACTGATTTGAATTTAAGTGATATGGAAACTTGCTACAAAGCTTTTAAAAGTGAAGTAATTAAAAATATTAGAATAGAAGAGAAAAGATTTGGATTTGAACCTGAAATTACTGCAAAGATATCAAAAAAAAATTATAGAATTTTCGAGGTTGGTATTTCTTATTACGGTAGAACTTATCAAGAGGGAAAAAAAATAGGTTGGAAAGATGGTTTTCAAGCTATTTTTTGTATCTTAAAATATAATTTATTCAGATAAATTTATCTTCTTACAATATTTGTAAGTCTGCTTCTTAGTCTTGAAATAATTTCTGGTAGCTGCATAAGTATTTACAAGCTCGCATTGAAAATATTTTTCATCCACTTTGTCACTTGAATTTGTAATTATTTGATTTATATTGTATTTCTTTAAGCATAAGTTTTTTGAATTAGATAAGCCTAATAATTTATTGTCTTTTATACATTTTCTGTACCTATATATACCCAAATAATTGCTTGAATAGTAGAGTCTAGTATTTCTTTTGTTTATAAGAAAACTTCCTGAAATATTTTGATCTATTATCTTTGATAAATTATATCCATATGCTGTTTTATACATCATTTTTGGATAATCTTTCAAAGTTAAAAAATTCAAGTATATTGAGTAAAATAAAAAATTACTTATAATAAGAATCTGAAATATTGTTGTAATGTAAAATAAAAATTTTATTTTATATTTTTTAATTGAGTAAATTAACTCTTCAGATTTATAAATTAATATTATTAATGGAGCTACATAATAATCAGCTCTACCTTGACAGAATAAAATTAATAGTATTAGTTGTGATAAACATAAAAAGAGAAGACTATTATTAGATTCGGTAATTTTATTCTTTCTTAGATTGATATTGCTAAAGATCGATAATATAAATAAAATTGCGATGCTTGGTCCTAAAGAAGAACCTAAATCACTAAAACTAGTTGGTAAAAATATTCTTATAAAAAACAAACCTTCTCTATTATATGAAGAAATTAAATTTGAAAAATTTATTATTAATTCATCATTTTTATTAAATAAATTTACTAGTAAAGGGTAAAAAAAGTTTCCAGTTATAACGAATCTACTAATACTTAATGATATTAATGCTAATAAAGAAATAATAATTACTTTACTTGTAAAAATATATTTGATATCTTTTTCAAGATTTTTGTTTTTTTGTTCGTCTTTTAATAGATGTAAAGTAAGGTCAATAAAAATTGGGAAAATAATAATTAATGATGAAATTTTAAAAGTAATGCAACTTATGATTGAAACTAATAATAATTTAATATTGTAATTTGATTTATTTGATTTCCAAATAATATATAAAGTTATTAGAGACGATTCTCCTAAAAATAAAGGTTTTCCAATTGTGCTCCATTGAATGATTGTAGGTACTGATAGAAAAGCTATTAAATAAAAATTATTTTTTATTGATCTTGATAAGAAAGTAATTATTAAAGGCAAATTAATTATTTGAACAAATCTTATTAACCAAATATTATTTTCCTGAATAAAAGCAAGATTTGCATAGTCAGCTAATCCTAATAGGCCTTGATGTACGTCTCCATCAATAAAAAATTTACCTCTCAAATAATATTGGAAAGGGTAACCAACATGATAGTCAGCAGAATCAGGATGATTTATAGGACCTATAGAAGATAGGAAAATTAAAATTAGTAAAAGTATTATTAAATATAGATATACTTTTTGTAATTTATTTATATTTGATTTATTAAAAAAATTTTTAATCTCTATACTTAAGAAAGTTTTTATAGCAACTAATTTTGATAAGCAATTTTTGTTCCAAAGAATAGCAAAAAAAATAATTATTACAGAAAACAATAATAATGGTATTTTGCTTATTCCAAGAAATATAGATAATAGTGATATTAATCCAAGTAATAATTGAGAAAATGGAAAAGATGAGAATAATGCTGCATAAATTACTTTCTCATTTAATTTATTTTCTCTTGGTAATAAAATTATTATAGAAGATATGTAAATAAGTAAAAATGAAAGCATTTATAAATCCTTTTTTTTATTTAATAAAGAATTATCGTTTACTAATTTAATAAATATTTTTTCTAAATTTTTAATTAAATATTTTTTAGAAAACTCTTGATTTGCATATTCTTTACCATTTTTGCCAATTTGCTTTAAATTTTTTTTATCCATATTAATAACTTTTTCCATTATTCTAGAGAAACTTATATGATCTCCAGACTTGCATATTAAACCTCCTTTGGCTTTGTTTATAACCTTTGCACCTTCACCCGAAATCATTCCAACAATCGGAATTCCTGATGTAAGATAAAACTGAATCTTCCCAGGAATTGTCATATTAAAGACCTCTCTATCTAAGAGACTTATTATTAGTGCGTCAGCATGTTTAAAAAATGATGGCATTCTACTAATTGGATAACTATTGATTAATTCAAAATATTTATCAATTTCTTGTTTTTTAATTTCTTTCTCTAACCAAATTTTTTTGCTTCCTTCTCCAATGATTATTATTCTAAAATTATATTTGTTTTTTTTGCTTAAAATTTTTACTGCTTTTATGATGCTTAAAAAATCCTGAGCCTCTCCAATATTTCCTGCAAATAAAAATGTAAAAATTATTTTGTTTTTAATTTCTGGAGCTAATTTAGATTTTTTTTTAAATAAATCTGACTCTGACCAACTTGGGAAATAATGGGTGTTATTTGAAACGGATGGATATTTTTTTATCTCTTCAAGGATACTTTTTGATTGAGCTAGAATTACATCGCAATTACTATAAATCCAATTAACTAAAATTTTAAAAAGATTAATTTGCCAATCTTTTTTTATTACGTTTAAAGCAACCAAAGTATTTGGCCATAAATCAAGTATCCATAAAACATTAGGGCAATTATTCAATTTTGAAAAAAATGCAGAAGTTATTCCTACTGTTACTGGAGATAATTGAAAAGTAAAAACGATATCAAATTTTTTATTTTTTAATTTGAAGTATCCAAAGAAAATTGAATTAATAAGGAAACTAAAGTAATTTAAGCTTAAAGTAAGTTTGTTTTTTTTCCTAGGAAATATTGGAACCCTAATTATTTTAGCTCCTTTATAGTTATTAAATTTTTTCTTATCTTTTAGAAATTCTTTATAGATTTCTCCTTTTGGGTAATTTGGATATCCAGTAAGAACTGTTATATCATGCTCAAGATTAGTAAATTCTTCGCATAATTCATTTATACGAAAATTTTCGGGCCAAAAGTACTGGGTTACAATTAATATTCTCAATTTGCTATAAAAATTTTTTCCATGTGTATCTTTGAATATAGTCTGTATAACTAATGATTATTCGTAAAACCTTTTCTGAAATATTTTTGCATTGATAATCATTTACAATATCAAGCTTTCTTTCATTTCTCTCTTTACTTTTCATAAGTATATCTATAGCTTGCGTGACTCTCTCGTAATTTACTCCAGTCATCATAACTGCCGTCTCCTCCATTGCCTCAGGTCTTTCATGGGTATCTCTAATGTTTATCGCAGGGAAGTTTAATATCGAGGACTCTTCATTTATAGTTCCACTATCTGACATAACTAATCTAGCGTTAAGCTGTAATTGTATATAGTCAGTAAAACTTTGTGGTTTGATAAGAATAATTTTTTTATTTAATTTGCAGTTAGATTTATCTATTTTGTTTCTTGTCCTTGGATGAGTTGAAACTACAACTTCTATATTGTATAGATTTACTATGTTATTAAGAATACTAATTATTTTATCAAAATTCGAAGAGTTTATATTTTCCTCTCTATGAAAACTTGCAAGAAAATAATTATTATTTTCTAAATTTAGATCTTTAAGAATTTTAGATTCGCTGATCTTTTTCTTATAAAAGTCTATTACTTCAAACATTGGACTTCCAATTTTAATAATTAAATCTTTTGGAATGCCTTCAGAAATCAAATAATCTCTGGCAATTGTACTGTAAGTCATATTTACATCCGCTGTATGATCGACTATTTTTCTATTAATTTCTTCAGGAACTCGCATATCGAAACATCTATTACCAGCTTCATAATGAAATGTTGGAATTTGTCTTTTTTTAGCCGCAATTATAGCCATACAACTGTTAGTGTCTCCAAGCACTAGTAGAGCATCTGGATTCAGTTTTGCAAGAAGATCATCAATCTTAATAAGAATCTTCCCAATAGTTTTAGTCGCATTTACATCTGCAGCATTTAGAAAATAGTCTGGCTTCCTTAAATTGAGGTCTTTAAAGAAAATTTGATTCAATTCATAATCATAATTCTGACCAGTATGAACAAGCGTATGGTTTGTGAATTTGTCTAATTTAGGAATAATTCTACTAAGACGTATAATCTCTGGTCTTGTACCAACTACAGTTATAACATTCAGTTTACTCATTTTAATTGGATTATGAATTTTTAAATTTAAGAACAAACAACAATCATAGATAAACTATAAACTGCCTTTGTAATTAGTTTAATTTAATTTAATTAACAAAACAAATCTACTTTATAAATGAATTTGGAACTAATTATTTTTAGATTGAAATTTTTCTTCAGGTTTATGAAATATTTATGATCTTTTATAGCCTAAATAAGTTTTATATAATTTCTTTTCTAAATCATTTTTTATTTGATGAGGACTAGATATATTCTTAAAATTTTTAATTTTTTTTGCCAAATATTCAATAGTCACTTTGTTTATTTTATCTATTTTGATATAAGTATTTTGATAATCGTTTTTTTCTATAAGAAAACTTAGTTGCTTAGAAAGATCTTCAATAAAAACTAATTCGATTTCTTTATTTGGTTCGATAATATTGAGCGGAATTTTGTTACGAACATTGAAGCAAAAAGTAGCAACAACTGAATTATAATTTGGCTTGCATCCAATACCAAATATGCCTGGGAGCCGCAAAATAGCTATTTGATTTTTATTCAAATTATTTAGTTCGATTATAATTTTTTCACATTCTCTCTTACTCCTTCCATATTCATTATCCTTTTCAGCTTGTATAGAAGAAGCAAAGTAAATCTTTGTATTTACGTTTTTTTCTAAAATTTTGCAAAGCTTTTTAGTGAGCTTAATATTTGCCTTCTCAAAATCATCATTAATTGTTTTTTTATTTAATCCTGCCAGATGAAATACTATATCTATCTTATGAATTATTCTTTCTAGATCTTCTATAAGATCCTGCCTAGAAAATTCAATAATATTATGTTTTGTGGTTGATCTCAGATACCTGACAAAATTTTTACCTATAAAACCTTTTGAACCAGTTACTAAAATTTTCATATTGAATTATGGTAATTTAAGATTTTCACTCTGAAGATAATTTTGGTGAGAAATATTTTTCAAACCTGCAAATAAAGCAGCAAAAACGATACTTATTTTGCCATCATAGAATGTTAAGTCACTAAGAAAAGATATAAGCATTATGGTTAAAGAAACGAACCAAGCTTTATCTATATAATCATGATTCAACTCAATTTGAAGTTTATTTATATTGCTGAAAGCTTTCCTATAGATATTTAAAAATGTATATGAAATTATTAAAGATAAAGGTATTCCAAAATTATAGGCCAACTCAAAAAGAATGTTGTGAGAATGATTAGCTTTTATACCTTGAAAAGGTATTATTATATGGCCTAAATTGTTAAATATATTTGGAAAAGTACCGGCCCCCCATCCAAAAATTGGTTTTTGAAAAATAAATGATATTGTACTCTTCCAGATAAGTAATCTTGGATAATTTACGCCAACATTATAATTTAGGATTTTTTCAAACGCACCTATTTGGATAATATCCTCAAAATTGATTTTAATTATGAATGAAAATAATGGCACCAACAAATAAATAATAAATACTCCTAAAACAAAGAATAAACAAAATTTAATAGATTTTTTTATCCCAAAAATAAATAAAAAAGATATTATTATTCCTAATAATGCGTTTCTTGAAGAGCTCAATGCGGAGAAATATATTAAAAATATATTGATAAAAATTAAAGTTAATTTATTTTTAATAAGTTCACTTTTATATTTGAGAAAAGATAATGAGAATGGTAGACATAAGGTTAACCAGATACCTAGATAGTTAGCGTTATTGAATAAACCAGTATGACCTGCCTCAGTTAGAGGTCTATTAAACCAAATAATTGTTCCAAATAAAGTTTCAAAAGGTCCATATATATAAAAAAACTTTTGCATTATGCAACTTATGATTACAGGCAAAGTTCCAGATATAAGAAAAATACCAAAAAAATACCTTTGTTTTGGGTTGACTAAATAAATTTGAAATCCGAGAAAAAAAATTAAAATTGGAATCCAATTAAATAAATTTAGCCAAATAATAGTTCTGTTTATTTCTAAAATGGGATCATAATTAATTCTCAAGTAGGCATACAAACTATTAAAAAAAATTATAAAAATTGAGAGAAATATAGGATAGTTCCACTTATCATTTAATATTTTTTCCTTTTTAAATGTAAATGAAATTATTAATGATATTAAAAGTAAAAATCCTCCGATTGGTAATGCAGAAGGAAGAAAAAATACTCCTAGAAGAAAAAGTTTATTACCTAAATCTAAATAGCTTTTAATTGAGAGAATAGATGTTAATTTATTTATACTCATAAGAAGTTATGGTTAAATACTTTATAAACAACATCACTTTTTATATGGTTTATTTATTGAAAAATAATCATTTATTGTTTTTCTTATCATATGGAAAAGATAAAAGTTATCAATATGCGCTCCCTTCAGGATTCGAACCTGAGGCCCACTGCTTAGAAGGCAGTTGCTCTATCCAGCTGAGCTAAGGGAGCATTCTTTTATTATATCTAAAGCTGAAATTCTAAACAATTAGTTTTGATAAATATATATTTTGATAAATTTTTAAATTAACTATAATAGATCTACATTTATTTGTAATATAAATATATTACTTGAAAAATATTTTGGCAAAGAGACTTACGGAAATTCAAAAAAAGGTAATAATTAATGATTTTGTTAATGGGGTAACTATAGATCAATTATCAAAGAGATTTTCTTGTACAAAAATCACTATAGTCAGAAACTTAAAGAAAAATCTCTCAGAAAGTAAATATAATTCTATACTTAAAATAAATGAGAATTCTCCAATAAAAATATCTGAAACAACAATTACTCCTAATCAATTAGCTTCAAACCAGGAAAAAAATATTTTAATTAATGAGGAAAAAAATTTAATAGAAAATAAATCCATAGAAATCGATAATTATGAATCCTTTTCAGATGCAACTTTTATGGAAATAGCCCCTCTTGATTGTGAGATTAATAATGAAACACAAAAAGATTTATCTTCTATATCAATATCTGAAATAGATTTTCCTAAAATTGTATACATGATAGTGGATAGTAAAATAGAATTAGAAATTAAATTACTAGGAAATTATCCTAACTGGCAATTTCTTTCTAAAGATGAATTAAAAAGAAAAACTATAGAAATTTATTATGATTTAAAAATTGCAAAAAAGTTCTGTAATAAAGAACAAAAAGTTGTAAAAGTCCCTAACACTGATGTATTTAGAATTGTCTCTCCAATTTTAATTTCTAGAGGTATTTCAAGAATTGTTTGTCCAGATAAATTAATAGCACTTTAAGTAATTTTTAATTTTTTTTCCCATAAATTAAAGACAATATTGTACCTGTAACTGATCCTGAAATAAAACTTGTTCCAATAATAAAGCTCATTGGCAAAGCTATTGTTTTATTTGTAAAAAAATTAACTTTGCCTTTATTAGAACTGTTTTGGATTCCGATTATTAAAATTAAAAATAAGCTAACGTTGAATACAAAACTTAGAACTACCTTTTTAAAAAACAATTGCATTAGACCTTAACAATAATGATTAAACCTTAATATAAATTATATATTAGGTTTTTTTTAATATTTTTTTTCTTCGCCAAGTAACTTGATGCTGCTGAAAGAGTTAATCCTGCATCTATTAATTCATTTAAATCCTTTTTTAAAGTGTATTCATTAATTTCTGAGGTTTTATTTTTGTTTATTCCATTTATGACAATTGTAATTTCACCAATAATATTTTTGTTTTCAAAATGATTGATAACCATATCAATAGTGATACCAATTTGTTCTTCATATTTTTTGGTTAATTCACGGAAGACTTGGATTTCTCTATTTCCTCCACAAAATATTTTTAATTCAACTAAAAGTTTTTTAAATCTATGTGGGGACTCATAAAGAATTGTAGTTTTATCAAAATTACTGATTTTTAAAAGAATTTCATCTCTTTCTTTTTTCTTTTTTGGCAAGAAACCCAAGAATATAAATGAAGATGATTTGAAACCACTAGATACAAGTGCCGTTATTGCAGCGCAAGGGCCAGGGATGCAAATAACATCAATATTATTTTCACGTACTTTTTGAATAAGATTCTCTCCAGGATCGCAAATGCTGGGCATTCCTGCATCGCTTACTAATGCTACTGATTTTTGTTCCTTCAATGAATCAACAATAAAAGGTATTTTGTTAATAGAGTTATGCTGATGAAAACTTATAAGTTTATTTGAAATTCCAAATTTACTAATCAATTTTTTCGTTTGCCTAGTATCTTCGCAAGCTATAAAAGCCACATTCTTTAAAATATGGAGAGCTCTTAATGATATATCATCTAAATTACCTATTGGTGTGCCAACAATATATAAAACACTATTTTCAGGTTCTCGACTTCTATGGGATAATGAGGAATTAATATTCATCTCGTGGTTAGGATACCATTTAATTTAGATATTCATAATCTTATCGACGATTTGAGAAATTTCAGCTGGAAAGCTTCAGAAATTCTTCTTTTTTATTCGAAGATGTTAAGAGAGGAAGAAACCAGAAAAAAAATTATAAAAACAAAAGGAGGAGAAGATCCAGTAACATCTGCAGATCTAAAAGTTAATGAATTTATTATCAGCAGCATTAATGAAAAATATAAAAAAATAAATTGGAGTATTTTAAGCGAGGAAAACGTAAATTTAAATAGTGATATTCCTGAAAATAATCTTGATTGGGTATGGGTTCTTGATCCTTTGGATGGGACTAAGGATTATATACAAGGCACAAGCAATTATGCTATGCATTTAGCCTTGAACTATAAAAATAAGCCTTATCTTGGAATTGTATTAATTCCTGAAAAAGATGAATTGTGGATCTCTGATGGCAAAAGTCTGAGATGTGAGAGAAGAGATGGATCTCGTTATAAATTGTTGAAGCCAAAACACAAAACTATCAGCGAGATGACGTTTATTTGTAGCAAAAACCACAGGAATATAATTCTAGAAAACTTAATTGATAAATTAAATTTTAAAAAAGTGAATTATATGGGAAGTGTAGGTTGTAAGATAGCTTCCATTATTAGAGGAGATAGTGACATTTATATTTGTTTAAGTTTGCCAGGTAAAAGTTCTCCAAAAGATTGGGACTTCGCTGCTCCAGATGCAATTTTAAGTGCTTATGGAGGGGCTATAACTAATATTGATAACGAAAGACTTATATATGGTCAAAAAAACTTCGAACAACGTGGGATTATTATCGCAACAAACGATAAAGAGACTCACGGCAGAACATGCAAAGAAGTAAAAGAAATTATTAGAGATTATAATTTATTTACTTTTGATTCTTAATTAAGAGGGGCTACAGGAGTTGGAGTCGGTTCGGGATATGTCATTCCTCCGTTCTGAGCTACCCCTCTTAACGTAAGATTTATCCTCCCTCTACTGTCGATTTCACGAACTCTTACAGTGACCTCATCTCCTTGTCTCACCACATCTTCTACTCTCTCAACCCTTGCTTCCGATAGTTGGGAAATATGCACCATTCCCTCTTTACCGGGAAGAATTTCTACAAAAGCACCTATAGGAATGATTCTTGTTACTACACCAGAGAAAATTTCACCTTCATGAACTTTTCTTGTTAGACCTTCGATAATTTTCTGAGCTTCTTCTGCAGCAGCTCCATCATGTGAAGCAATTGTAACTATCCCTCCATCCTCAATATCAATTTTTGTATTAGTTCTTTCAGTAATTCCTTTAATGGTTCTACCTCCGGGACCAATAACAGTTCCAATAAGTTCTGGATCAATCCTAAAACTTAAAAGTCTTGGAGCATGAGGAGATAATGATTCCTGAGGTTTATCTATAGCTTCCTGCATCTTTTCTAGGATATGTAATCTTGCAGGACGAGCTTTCTTAATGGCATCAGAAATAACTGATACTGGCAATCCTGTAATTTTCATATCCATTTGCAGGGCTGTAATACCTTTTTCAGTCCCAGCAACTTTAAAGTCCATATCACCAAGGAAATCTTCAATGCCTTGAATATCCGTAAGAATTCTCACTTCTGAATCTTCTTTAATCAAACCCATCGCAGTTCCGCTTACAAGGGCTTTTAAGGGAACTCCTGCATCTAATAATGATAAAGTGCTTCCACATACAGACCCCATTGAAGTGGACCCATTTGAACTTAAAACCTCACTGACTACTCGCAACACATATGGAAAAGTCTCCTTGCCAGGAAGTACTGGAATTATAGCTCTTTCAGCTAGTGCACCATGTCCTATTTCTCTTCTGCCTGGAGTTCTCATTGGTCTAGTTTCTCCAACTGAGTAAGGTGGAAAATTATAGTGATGTAAGTAAGTTTTTTCAGTGCTTGGATTAAGATCATCCATCTCTTGAGCATCACTAGGTGTTCCAAGTGTGGTAGTAGATAAAACTTGTGTTAGTCCTCTTTGAAATAATGCTGATCCATGCACCCTTTTAGGTAGGATTCCTGCAGAGGCTGATATCTTCCTGACCTCGTCTAAATCTCTTCCATCCACCCTTTTGCCATCATTAATGATTTGAGATCTCATTAACTTTTTTGTTAATTTTTTGAAGTCAGAATGAATTAACTTATCATTATTTGTTGTTAAAACTTTTAATTGATTATCATCTTTTAAAGTTTCAATTTTGGCTTGAATTTCAAGTTTTATTTTTTCAAGCTCAAGGTCTCTATCTTCTTTAGACTGATCAAATTTCTTTAAAACCAAGTCAATTGGCTTAGTGCAGTTTTTCTCCAAATATGAGGATAATGTTTTGTCTTCATCCGGCTCTAATGGCTTAATTTGTTTTAGACCTAATTCTTTAAGTAAATCTTCTTGAAAATTTATAAGTTCTGAAACTGACTCGTAACCAAAATCTATGGCTTCGATTGTATCTTGCTCAGATAATTGGTTAGCCCCTGCTTCAATCATGACTATACCGTCGGGTGTTCCTGCAACAACAATGTCTAAATCTCCTTTCTCTATCTCCCTAAAGCTTGGATTTAATATAAAGTCATCGCCTATTAGCCCAACTCTAACTGCAGCCATTGGTCCATAAAATGGGATCTCTCCAACTAAAGTTGCAATTGAGGCACCAGTAACTGCCAGTACATCTGCTGGAACTCTTTCATCTAGAGACAGGCAAGAGGCGACTATTTGAATCTCTTCTCTCATCCATGAGGGGAAGAGTGGCCTCATTGGTCTATCAATCAATCTTGAAATTAAAGTCGCTCTTTCTGGAGGACGACCTTCTCTCCTCATAAACCCACCTGGAATTCTCCCAGCAGCGTAGAGTTTTTCCTCATAATCACATATAAGAGGTAGAAAGTCTGAAACTTCTTTTTTTGCAGATTTTGTCGCTGTAACTAATAGAGAAGTGTCACCACACTCAATCATTACTGATCCATTTGCTTGAGGAGCATATAGTCCTGTAGTTAGTCGTATCTCTCGTCCGTCAAACGTGATCGACTTATTTTGTCCTTCCACTTTTTAAATTATAAATCTATACATAATTTATTCTTACATTTTTTAGGGACATATTGAGTAAATTATTTAGATAAGCTATAAAAATTTTTAAAAAAGTCTGAAAAATGTGTCTTAAAATCTTTTAATTATCATTTTTCGTTCAAAATGTAGAACTTGAAAAATTTTCTACCAACTAGATTTTACTACCCCAGGAAGTTCACCATTATGAGCTCTTTGCCTCAACTGATTCCTGCAAAGACCAAAGTCTCTATAGACCCCTCTAGGTTTTCCAGTTGCCCAACATCTATTCCTAACTCTATTTGGAGCAGAATTTCTAGGCAGAGCTTGTATTTTTCTATGTATTTCTAATCTTTCCATTGGATCTTTTGCGGCATTGAATTCATCTAATAGAGATTTCCTTTTTGCAGCATATTTTTTTACAAGCTTTTTGCGTTTGACCTCTCTCGCAATCATGGACTTTTTCGCCATTTAATAGAATTTAAAAACTATCTAATATATTAACAGCTTGGCTAACAATTTTAAAACTTATTTATTAGTTTAATAATCTTTGTACTATCAATAACTGACTAGTATCTCTAATTATAAGAAGTACACTTAGTCCAACTAAAAGAAAAAAACTGGATTGGGTAACAACCATTTGCACCTTAACTGGTACTGGTTTTCCCCTTAATCCTTCAATTAAAGTGAAAACAAGTTGACCTCCATCTAAAAGAGGCAAAGGTAATGAATTGAGAACTGCTAAATTAATAGAAATTAAAGCTGCAAATAATAATATTCCTGTTCCTCCTTGTTGTGAAAGTTGAGCACCAATTTCAACGATTTTAACTGGCCCACTTAATTGTTGAGCTGTTGAAGAGAAATTTGTTATTAAGCCTTTATAACCTTGAATTGTTTTTGACAAAAGTGAAGAAAATTCATTATTTGTGTAATTAAAAAGTTCGTAGAAGTTTTTGGTCTTTTTAGTTTCTTTATTTATATTAGGCTGTAGTTGAGCTCCTATAGTACCTTTCCCATCAACATTTTTTGGTACTAAAGTTAAATCTTTAAAATCTTCGTCTCGCTCGATTTTTATTGAAATTGGTTTTCCAGATGACTTTTGAATCTCTTTAACCAAAGTAGACACAGCTTGATCGCCAGCTCCTAAAATTTCAGACTCGATTTTTAAGATTTTGTCTCCTGCTTCTAAGCCAGCCAGATCAGCAGCTTTTTCAGGCTGTGTTGCTAGAACTAAAATACCTGGTTCGGGATCAAAAGGAATGCCAACAGTGCTTACATTTATAATTAAAATGGTATAGGCAAGTATTAAATTAGCGAATACCCCAGCAGATATTACAATAACTCTTTGAAAAATTGGCCTATTTTTTAATAGATTTGGATCTTTAGGGTCAATATCATTAAGTTCTTCATCAGGAAAAGAAACAAAGCCTCCTAATGGAAAAGCCCTAAATGAATATGTAATGTCTTTATATTTTTTTTGAATTATTGAGGGTCCAAATCCAATAGAAAAACCATCTACGTAAATACCTTGTAAAATTGCAGCAAGAAAATGTCCCATCTCATGAAAAAAAATGAGAAATCCGAGAACTGTAATTGAGGTTAGAACATTCATTATTTTATACTAAGCAGTTTTTATGAAATCTGAACCAAAATATGGAACTAGAGCGTCTGGAATCTTAACGCTTCCATCCAGTTGCTGGCCATTTTCTAGAATTGCAGCCATTGTCCTACCGATTGCTAATCCACTACCATTTAATGTGTGTAGGTATTGATTTTTTTTATTAATCTTAGTTCTTATTGAAGATCTTCGTGCTTGAAATTCCAAGCAATTGCTACAACTTGAAATTTCTCTATAGGAATTACTACTTGGCAGCCAGACCTCAAGATCAAAAGTTCTACTTGAAGAGAAGCCTAAGTCTCCTGTACAAATATCAACCATTCTGTAAGGAAGGTTAAGCTTTTTTAAAATGCTTTCTGCATCAGAGGTAATACTTTTGTGGGCTTCAATAGATTTACTTGGATCACAAAACCAATATAATTCAACCTTATTAAATTGATGAAGTCTTATTAATCCTTTGGTATCTCTTCCATAACTTCCTGCTTCTCTTCTAAAACAAGGGCTATAGGCGACATACTTAATGGGCAAAAGTGTGGAATCAATTATTTCATTTCTGTGGAAGGCAGTTAGTGGAACTTCAGCTGTTGGAGAAAGCCATAAATCATCATTGGAGCAATTAAAACTCTCATTTGAAAATTTAGGTAATTGTCCAGAACCTTGAAGACTATCAGAATTTATTAATGCTGGAGGCATTAACTCTAAGTAACCATTTTCTGAATGTATATCAAGCATGAAATTAATCAATGCCCTCTCTAATCTGGCGCCATTACCAATGAGTGTAATAAAACGACTTTTAGATATTTTTGTTGTTTTTATAGAGTCAAATAAATTAAGATTCTCGCCTAATTCTAAGTGGGATTTTAGATTTTCTTTCTTCAAAGGATCTCCCCAAGTTTTTACTTGAACATTATTACTTTCGTCTTTCCCAATAGGTGCATCTTCACTGGGGAAATTAGGTAAACTTAAAATTTCTTTCTGTATAGCTTTATTTAAGATTCTTTTTTTTTCTTCGAATTCGGAAATTTTGGTTCTATATTTATTACCTTTGTTCTTTAGTTCATTAAGTTCTTGAGAATTATTGTTTTGAGATTTGATAATTTCAAGACCAATTAGTTTACTTATTTTTTTACTTTCAGTTTGCAGATTTGATATTTCTATGTCAATTTCTTTTTTCTCAACGGTTAATTTATGTATAGGGGTAATATTAAAACCTTTTCCTCTAAGAGATAAATTTTTTTCAACAGAAGTTGGATTTTCTCTTATTAATTTTTGATCTAACACTCTTTTTTTTTTTTTATACCTTAATTAAGATAGTTAATCTAAATTCATTATTAGAGAATTTTTGATAAAAAATTAACTAAATTAATGATTCCTAACTTATTTGATATTTTTAATATCAAATTTTTGCTATGAGGCGGAACGAGCTCTCCCCGTAGATGACCATTCTTTTAGTAAATCAATTTGCTCTTTAGCTGTTCTTGATAAGGGAACTAATTCAGAAACTGCCTTTATCAAATCCTTCTCCATTAGTTCTCTATTTTCAGAAAATGAAATATGCATTCCTTCTATTACTGCTTGTTCAAGTTCAGCCCCTGAAAATCCAACCGTTCTGCCAATAATGGTAGTAAGAGGAAAACTATAACTTGGTCTTCTTTTCTTTAAGTGCAAATCAAGAATGCTTAATCTTTCTTCTGAATTTGGTAAATCAAGATAAAATATTTCATCAAATCTACCTTTCCTTAATAATTCAGCAGGAAGCTTATCTATAGCGTTAGCGGTGGCAATAACAAATACGGGTGATTCTTTTTCAGACATCCAAGTAAGTAAACTCGCCAAAACTCTTTGACTTGTGCCTCCATCACTCCTGGCATCGCCACCAAACCCCTTATCAATTTCATCTATCCAAAGAATACATGGGGACATGGCTTCGGCTCTTGATATCGTTTCTCTTGTTCTCGCCTCACTCGAACCTACAAGGCTAGAAAATAGTCTTCCTACATCTAGTCTAAGAAGAGGCATTGACCAACTTTTGGAGATCGATTTTGCCGTGAGTGATTTCCCAGTTCCTTGAGCTCCAACAAGTAAGACTCCTTTTGGAATAGGTAGTCCATAGTCTCTAGCTTCTCTAGAGAATGCTCTGTATCTTTGATTAAGCCAAGCTTTTAGGATATTTAGACCTCCAATATCATCTTGACTTGATTTCGCTTCAAAAAATTCCAAAATTTCACTTCTAGCAATAACTTGTTTTTTCTCTTCAATTATATCTTTGATATCTTCTTTACTTATTTTTCCTCTTTGAGCAAGTGCCCTTGCAGTAACTTGCTTTACTTTTATCTCCGTTAATCCACTTGAAGCTATAGAAAGTTCGTTTAAGTCTTTTTCATCAAGATTTGAATTAGTATTAGTTGCAATTTTTTTTATTAAATTTTTCAATTCTTTTTGATCGGGCAAAGGTAAGTTTATTATTGTCATTAATTCATCAAGCTCTTCTGATGAGGGTAATAGGTGTGAACTAATAATTAAATTATGATTAGTTTCTTTAAGTGCAGAAGATAGTTCTTTAATGGTTCTATTTATAGATGGATCATCATAAAATTTATGAAAATCTTTAACCAATAATATTGTCGATACTTCAGAACTTTGTTCTTTAAGCCAATTGAGCACTCCTAATGGATTGTTAGAGAATTTACCTTCTTGATTTAATATTCCTTTAATACCATTTACGCAATCCCAGCGAACGTATCTTTTTATTTTTAATCTTTCACATGAAAAATTAAGTATTTCTTCTAACCTTACCTCTTCTTTAGTTCTTATCCAAATTAATGATGTTCTAGATTTTATGAGTAATTCTAAATTATTACACCAGGAGTTCATTATTTAGGATTTAGACTATTTTTTACTATTAGGCTCAAAAGGTAATCTTTTCTCAGAAATAGTTGAAGCAGCTGTTGTTATTACTTCATTTTTGGCAGATAATTGTTGATCCAAAATTTTCTGTAGATTCTCAGGAAGAGCTTCTTTGTTGAGAAGAAAAGTCTGAAGTGCCTGAAATATATTAGCAACAACCATGTATAATAATACTCCTGCTGGTAGAGGGAAAAACAGAAACATTCCAGTAATCATTACTGGTGTAATTTTGTTTGCTGTTGATTGCTGTGGATTTGCTGGCATCCCCTGACTAGAGAGAACTTGAGAGAGAAGTAAAGTTAATCCAAAGGCACCAACTAGTGCAGCAATATCCCAATTAATTGCCCCATCTACATAAAAACCAACTTGACCAAGAGCTTTAATAAAGAGAAAACCACTTTTAGCCGCTAGGCCAGGAATTTTTGCTTCAATTGTTGCATCACCCGGTTTAATAGCAGTTACAGTACCGTCTTGGGAAATTTTAAGGTTCTCTGTGCCTTTGGAGACCTTCCATGTGGGTAGAAACTTTGATCCGTTATCGTAGTTAGATAAAACTTCTGCATAACTATTGCCATTTGTTGTTTGTAAATTTATCTTTATGGATTCTTCTGTTCCTAATTTTGTTCCATTAGGAATAGTTGCTATTACAGGGAAATGTGATTTTTCTGTAATGAATATTGAGTGTCTTGGGGATTTGTAGGGTTTTGGATCAATAGCTGCTATTTGATCTTGTGGAACGACCTTAAGATTTATGTTGTAAGGTACATCAGCAAATGGAGATCCTCTTAAGGTTGCAAATAGTGCAAATAGCACAGGCATTTGGACAATTAATGGAAGGCAACCTGCGAGAGGACTACCAAACTCATTCATTAGTTTTCCAAGTTCTTCTTGCTGTTTCTTTGGATCACCTGAAAACTTAGATTTTATTTCTGCTTGCCTTTTTTGCATTACTGGTTGGGCAATTTTCATTCTTCTTGCGCTTCTTATGGAACCAGCGCTTAAAGGGAAAAGTGCAATTCTAATTACGACTGTCAATGCAACAATCGCTAAACCATAACTAGGAACTAAACCGTAGAAAAAATCTAGAATAGGGATAAGTAGTTTTTCAGAAATGAACCCTATCACGATATTAAAGAGAGTGTAATTTTACTAGACATTTTATTTTACAGGAAAAAAAGGTTTTTGTAATTAATTTTTTTAGGATTTAGTCGCAAATCCCTCTACTTCGTTGAGATTAGGGATTTGTGATCTTTGATTCATATTTTCTTCAATAAATTTTTGCTTTTCTCTAAATAAAGGTAATGATTTCATTTCTACCTTTGATCCATCATTAAGGATAAGAACCATATCACCATATGATCCGAATCCCCTTGGGATAGATCTGATTTCTTCAATATTACTTAATGAAACTTGTGTTTTATTTTTACCAAACCATCCGCCATCTATGGTAATTCTTTTGTTAGAAATTTTATATCTCAACCACAATGCTCTTACTATTGCGGCAAAGGTAAATGGTAATCCCAGAATAGTAATACCTGCTAGTAGATTTATTATTAAATCACTTTTTGCAGGACCACCTTCATAAAAGGTTTCTTCATTCATGTTAATCATTTGATTAGGCGAGATTTGAACATTAAGTTTTGAAATTCTTCCAAAAATCTGCTTTTATCATTGCAGAAATCCCCGAGCTTAAGGTTAACAAGTAACCAATATGGTTTGTGGTTATTAATTTTTTGTATGTTTGTTAATAACCACTCTTGCAGAATTCTTCTCAATTTATTTCTATCTACGGCTTTTTTTGAAACTTTTTTACTAACAGCAATTGCGATCCTAAATTTGTTTGAGGCATTTGTATGTTTATGGGATAAGAGGATTTCTGGATTTGATCTTGCAACTTTAAATGTCATTAATTTCCCATGAAATATTGTGGAATTTTTATGAATATAATTAAAAGTCCTATGACCTTTCAAGCGCATGTCTTTAGGTAAAGCCATTAAAATATGAGATTATACAGCTATTCTTTCTCTACCTTTTTGTCTTCTGCTTTTAATAACCCTCCTACCTGTATGAGAACGCATTCTTACTCTAAAACCAGATACACGTTTTCTTTTTCTTGAAGTACCGCCAAAAGTTCTTTTAGTCATTTGTTTAATTATCCTTATCTAATTTATCATTTAATCGATCACTATAGTCCAGCTTCCTAAATAACTTGAAGATGATTTCCCTTTGGGTTGCCCATATGAATGAAATTGATATAAACCTGATTTTTTAGGATTAAAGATTTTAAAGACTATTGCATAACTTTCTTTATTGGAAGGTATTGGGGTGTATGGGTATATATTTAGTGAACGTAGCCCTGATTCTTCAGTTTTAATCTCAAAATCAGCTGAAACATCCTCTAAACATTTAGTTCGAGTATCAAAACCGCCTATCCTTACCTTGCAAAGATTTATTTTTTCTTTATCTAGAGTTACTTTGAAAGTTTTAGGGATTGCTAAATTAATTTTTAAAAGATCAGTATTTCTATCAGATGGTCTGAGGAAGAAATAAAGTGTATTTCTAAATCTTTTTTTATTTTCTTTTTGAAACCACTTAAGTTTTCTGTACCCGCTTCCCTGCTCCCATTGGAATTCTAAACCTGCCTTAGCATCTTTTATGTTACTAAAGAATGGGGTTGAAATTAAAATTGTAGGTATAAGAAAAAAACTTAAAATTTTAAAGTTTAAAGCAAATTTTTTTGTTTTTTTTAACATTGGCTAAATAATTTTTTAGAGAATTAATTAAAGCTATCCAAATGTGAACTGGAAAATTGTTTTACTAAGGTTAACATCTATCAGTCCTTAATTTTGAAGCGCCTCTTAAATAAGGATGCTTTAATTGAATATTTGGGGGCAATAAAACTTGAGCCATTATTCTTATACAAAAATCGATATCATTTGACACGTACATTTGTTGGCAGTCTAAAAATGCAACTGAATCAAGTCCATTACATTTTCTTGCAATTGAAGCTGGAAAACAGGCATCTAAATCTTTTGTCGCAGTGAATGTAATGGATAATAAGTTCGTTTTATTAAGATCGTTGCGTGAAATTAATTCATTTATTAATTCAACTACCGCATCTTTTATTTCCTTAACAGAATTTCCAGATGCGGTTGTAGCTCCTCTTATAAATGAAATTTTATAATCATCTTTCATTTTTTCATACATATTTGATTAGGGCTTATATAACCACAATATTTTATTAGATGAATCAATCTCAAAAAAGATGCTGTTTATAACTTTTTCAATAATTTTACTTCCAGGAATTAGTCCTAGTATTTTCTTTTTTTTCTTTCCAAATGTTAGGGGCTCAACTTTAGGATCAAGTTTAACCAATTTTGCGGCTATTTCCCTTGCCACAAACTCATCTCCAATTTCATCAACAAGACCTAATTCTTTTGCTTGAGTTCCAGTGAAAATTCTTCCATCAGCAAATCTTCTTACTTCTTCAACAGGTAAATTCCTTCCCTCAGAAACAGCTTCAGTGAATTGTTTATAACTTTCATCTATAAGGCCTTGAAGTAGTTCTCTACCTTCCTCGCTTAAAGGTTTATCAGGTGAAAGGATATCTTTGAATACACCACTTTTAACAGTTTCGAATTTTATGCCAATTTTATCCAAAAGTTCAGATAAATTATTTCCTCTTATAATCACACCTATAGATCCTGTAATTGTCCCTGGATTAGCAACTATTTTGTCAGATGCGACGCCGATGTAAACTCCTCCTGATGCAGATATATTTCCAAAACTAGCAATGACTTTACATCCTTTATCTTTTAGTCTTTTAATAGCAGAGTATATTTCTTGGCTATCCCCGACAGTCCCTCCTGGCGAATCAATTCTCACGATCAAAGCAGGAAATTCTCTATCCTCAATTTGTTTAAGAGCTTTGAGGACAGAAACTCTTGTTGAACTAGTAATAGGCTCATCAATCACTATACGAGCCATTCTTTTTTTTGACTTTCGTCTAAAAGGCCAAATCATTCTTTTTAAGGTAAATACATAAAACTACTTTAAAAAGATTATCAGCAGACCTAATGAATTCAATCTTAAATTGGTTTTTAATGTTACTCCCTTTTGCACTTTGGGGTACTTCTATGGCGGCTATGACTCCCCTAGTATCTAGTGCTGGACCGGAGTTTGTGGCTTCTTTAAGATTACTTCCTGCAGGAATTCTTGTTCTAATTACAACATATTTGTTTAAGAGAGATTTGAAAATTTATAAGTGCGATTTGAAGTGGTTTATGGTTTTTACGATTGTCGATGCTACTTTTTTTCAATTGTTTTTAACTTATGGTATTGAAAAAACAGGAGCAGGACTAGGATCTGTATTGATTGATTCTCAACCTCTTTTGGTAGCTATTTTAGCTAGAGCAATTTTTGGAAATTTAATTAATCCAATAGGATGGTTAGGATTACTTTTTGGCTTAGGAGGAATAATTTTCTTGGGGGTTCCACAAGAATTTCTTGGTAATTGGTGGTTAATGTCTGATACTGCAATGAATGATGTAGCTTTTAACTTTGGAGAGCTCTGGATGCTTGCTGCTTCACTCGCTATGGCACTAGGAACTATTTTAATTAGATTCACCTGTACCAAAAGTGATCCAGTTGCAGTTACGGGTTGGCACATGGTTTTAGGAAGTCTACCCTTGATTATTAAGCATTGCATACAATCCAATTTTCAAATAATCCCAGATTGGTCAATATTTGACTGGGGTCTAATGTCATTTGCAAGCATCTTCGGAGGGGCAATAGCTTATGGATTGTTTTTCTATTTCGCTAATAATAAAGAAATAACTGGATTTAGTACCCTTGCATTTTTAACTCCTGTATTTGCTCTTCTCAGTGGAGGTGTTTGGTTAAATGAAAGACTTACTATTGTCCAATGGATAGGTGTAGCTTTTGTTCTTATTTCGGTATTTTTTGTTAGCCAGAGAAGGTCTCTATGGGAAGATAAAATCACTAACAATACTACTTAGTTTCTTGGTCTGAAAAGTGTAAATAATGCGCATTGTTTTGATTAGTACTCCAATAGGTTTCTTGGGAAGCGGCAAAGGGGGGGGAGTTGAATTAACTTTAAATTCCCTTGTCTCAGGCTTGCTTTCTTTAGGGCATTCGGTGGAGGTGATAGCTCCTAAAAATTCTAAATTACTTGAAAGTAATGAAAAAGCAAAATTATATTTTGTAGATGGTGAAGATCAAATTAGTTGGCAGCATCAAAATTACAATTCTCCCGTGATTATCCCAGATAATTCACTTTTAGCAGGAATGCTAGAAAAGGGATTAGATATTGTAAAAAAGGCAGATGTATTAATAAACATGTCTTATGACTGGCTGCCTATCTGGATGACTCTAAATGTAGAGATACCCATAGCTCATATTATTAGTATGGGTGCTGAGAGTTTAGTAATTAGTAATTTAATCTCAAAGGTATATGCAAGACATCCATATAATTTTGCTTTTCATTCAAAAATACAAGCTGATGATTATCCATTTATAAAAAAACCAATAATTATTGGTAATGGTTTTAAATTAGATAATTATACTTTCCAAGATTCGACGAAAGGACCCTTGGCGTGGGTTGGGAGAGTTGCTCCAGAGAAAGGTTTAGAGGATGCTGTTTATGTTGCAAATGAACTTGGTGAAAAACTAAAAGTTTGGGGAGTTATAGAAGATGAGATCTATGCCACAAAGATAGAACAATCTTTTCCTCAAGGGACTATAGATTGGATGGGTTTTTTATCAACCAAGGAATTACAAAAAGAACTTGGTAAATGTAGGGCTTTGCTAAATACTCCGAAATGGAATGAGGCATATGGAAACGTAGTTGTTGAATCTTTAGCCTGTGGTGTGCCAGTCATAGCCTATAAAAGAGGAGGACCTAGTGAAATTATTCAGCACGGGCAGACAGGATATCTTGCTGATCCTGATGATAAAAAAAATATGCTTTCCTATGTAAAAAATATTGAAAAAATAAAGCGAAAGAAATGTAGAGAATGGGTAGAGAAAAATGCCTCTACAGATATATTTGCTAACAAGGTTGTGAACTGGCTTAATAAGGTAATTCACGAATATAAATAAAAAAATAATTTTAAATGATTCTTTTAAAATCAAAAAAAAGGCTTGTAAGTTCATTCATAGTTTTATCATGTGGTCTCATAATATTTATCTTGGGGTTAGGCAGTACAGGACTGGTGGATGAAACCCCCCCCTTATTTGCCGCTGCTGCACGAGCAATGAGTGAATCTGGTGATTGGTTAACTCCAAAAGTCAACGGAATATTCCGTTTTGACAAGCCTCCATTAATTTATTGGCTAATGGGTTTTTTTTACTCATTACCGAAAAATGAAACTTGGGACAGTCTCGGGACACTCTCAGCAAGACTGCCTTCAGCTTTGGGTTCATTATTTTTAATGTTGATGATTGGAGATACGTTGTTTTGTTGGCCGCAGAAGGGTAATAGGCAATTCCTTACTCCCATAGTTGCATCATTAGGCTTCGCTCTGTCTCCATTAATAATTATCTGGAGTAGAACTGCTGTGAGTGATGCTCTTCTAACTGGAACTTTAGGTATTAGCCTGCTATTGTTTTGGAGAAGAATGGCAAGTGAAAATAATGATCAATGCATTTCAGCTTGGGTATTTTTAGGTTTTGCAATTTTAACTAAAGGGCCTGTTGCATTTGTTTTGGCAATATTAACCCTTACATCTTTCTTCTTTAGTCAGAAAGATTGGAAAAAGTTGCTCTACAAAATAAACCCTAAGAAAGGGTTTTTAATAACAATACTAATAAGCCTTCCCTGGTACATCTTAGAACTCATAAAAGAGGGAAAGCCTTTTTGGGATAATTTTTTTGGATATCATAATTTTCAAAGATATACCTCTGTTGTAAATAATCATGCAGAACCATTCTGGTTTTTTCTATACATAATGATATTAGCTTCATTACCATTCACCCCTTTTTTGTATCACGGTATATTTAAAGCTTTTAAGGATTTCTTGAAAAGTTCAAAAGAAAGTTGCAATATTACTGAAACCCTTTATACATATTCTCTATGTTGGCTAACCTCAGTTTTAATTTTCTTTAGTATTTCAGCTACCAAACTACCAAGCTATTGGTTGCCAGCTATTCCGGCAGCGGCAATCTTAATTAGTAATGGCTTTATAAATTTAAAAAATTCAAATAAAAGTTATTTATATTTATGGATTTTTAACATATTAATTTTGTTTGGTGTCTCATTATCATTCTTTTTCTCAAATATTTGGTTAAGTTCAATAAATGATCCTGAAATGCCTAATCTTGTATCTGAACTAATAAGTTCTGGGATAATTTTTAAAGCCAAATTGTTTTTTTCTTCATTTACACTTGTTGCCATAATCTTATATTCTTTAAATTCTAAAAATATTTTTCTTTATCTTCAAATTTTACTATTATTAGGACAACCATTTTTGATGTCGCCTGTTAGAAAATTAGCAGATACTTCTAGGCAATTACCATTGAGGAATATCTCAAAATTAATTTTAGATATCCGTGAGGGAAAAGAAACTTTAGCAATGATCGGGATAAGAAAACCCTCTTTACATTATTATTCGAGACAAATAGTTTTTTATGAGCCAAATACTAAAGAAGGCTTAATTAATCTTTCAGAAAGGCTTAGCATTGATAGGAGAGAAAATCATGAGGATCAACCTGATTATGAATACAAATCTTTATTGGTTGTGATAGATAAATACTCCTCGAGCGAAAAGCACTGGTCAAATATTAGTTATCAAAAATTAGGTGAATATGGGATATATAGTTTATGGCGAATTCAGAAAAGTGATTTGAATAAGTATTCCGAATTTTTAGTCAATAGCGGTTTTGAATCTGACTGGGAAAATAGAAAAGTTGAAAAATTTTAACAAAGCTTTTTTTTAAGAAGAGCGTTTTTAAGATCATCAAGACTGCACTTGCAGGGAATTTCAATTTCATTCAAATCTTCAAGTAATTCGAGGTCAACAACAGAATCTTCAGCTAAAAAACTAAAAACTTCATTAATGCTTATTCCCATATCTTGAGCCATCTCTGAGATTAGCCTTAGGGTATCCCTCCTCACGGAAATCCTGAGATCTAAAGGGATATATTCATTTTCAGGGTTTGCTGACTTCATAACCTAAATCTTAAGACATTATGTAGTTATCAGGATATTATCTTTACAATATTCATTAATCATGCTTTTTAAACAGGTTTTAGTTGAATGCATTTATAAGAATTTTCAAGAGAGGAATTGAAAATATTGAAATTAAAGTTGTGGTAAAAAGAATTTTTGAAGCAATTTTTTGTTTCACATCATAAGCCTCTGCCATTAAAATTGTAGATATTGCCGTTGGGGTTCCTGCCTGAAGTATTACAGCTGAAGATTGATAGAAGTCAAAATTTAAAAATTTGCATATAACAAAAACAATAAAGGGAAGAATAAATAACTTTAATAAAATTGAGAAATTAATTTCTTCATTAAGATCAAAAATTTTGCCCTTTTGATTTGTTATTATTCCAAGTCTTGTTCCTACAATAATTATTGCCAAAGCGATAACTATTCTTGCAGGTATCCAAAGGTAATTGCCTAATATCTCATCTAGATGGAAAAGATATGCCAAAAGTACACCAATGATCCCTCTTGATGCAGGGCTATTTAGCAATGCGTTTGATAAGCCTTTGAAATTTAGGATGTTCTTTTTTTGATTGTTTTTTAAAAGAAAAATAGGTCCAAATATCCAAGCAAATAGTGTAGTTCCTAAATCAAATCCGATAGTGAAGTTAATAGTTTTTGAGGGTAGGAGAGCTATTGCAATTGGTATCCCAAGAAAAGATGTATTACCTATTAAGCCTGCCAGCTGCAAAGTGTAATTTGGAAGCTTATTTTTAAATATTTGGCATTTATTTATCAGAATTATTAATGATCCAATTAGTGAAAATGCTAAAAATGCGCTTTTAATAAGGTTTATATCTATGCCCTCTTTTAATAAAAGACCCATTACACTTAATGGGATACCAAATCTTATAAGAGGTTTTGCAATATATTTAGAAATTTTTGGATTCTTTTTCCCCAGAAAAAAACCAAAAAGTAATAAAGGAATAATATTTATAAAGAGAGAGTAGATTGTATTAATTTAATATTCAATAAAGCAATATTAACTTGCCGTCGCACAGTCAAAAAGTTTTTTTAACGCATGGATAAATTAAATTATTTTCCAGATTGCTTTTTCAGGAATTAAAGGACTTTTATTTAAATCTTCTGGTTCTTTAGTCGAAACTCTCCAACTTGGAACTCTACAAGTAACATAAGCAGGGCTTTCTATTAAAACCCCTGGCTTCTCATCAAAAGTACAAGAAAATCCCTCTTTCCAAAAACCACCATTATTAAAACTACCTTTAAACCAAACCCAGCATTTTGAAGTTTTCAAGATCAGAAATTTTAGTTCTATAATAAATATTATTTAAGTAATGTCTAATAATTTAATACTATTCAGGTTATTATTCTTAACTTAAGATTTTTGAAAAATATAATTTTGAAATTAATATTAGGAGATTTAAAATTAAGGTTACTAAATTAGCAATCAATATTGGTGTGGAAGAAATTTTATAACCGTAAATAATCCAAGAAAAAACTCCAATAATGAACATTATTAAAGTTGTCAAAGAAACATCATCTGCCTTTTTTGTTTTTAGAGTCTTTATCAATTGAGGAAGAAATGCAGCTGTTGTTAAAATCGCGGCAAGATATCCAAATATGTCTACATTCATAGAAGAGTTTGTAAATTATTCTTTAATTAAATCAGATAAAAATCCTAAAGGATCTCTCATATTTGATGAATACCCAAGGACATCACTTGAAAAAAATTTATAAATAATTTGATTTTTATCATTTAATAAAAAGGAAGCTCCTCTTTGAGGAAGATATTTTGCATGAATAATATAATCACTCCAATTTTGTATTATTTCATTCATATTATTCAACCTAAATGTTGCCAATTCGAATGGTCTCAAATAACCATCTCCGAAAACCTTTTTAAAAGAATTTCCTGATAATTTAAGAGATTTTAAAACGTCAATTTTGTCAAATTCATCATAAATTTGCTTTGCATTTCGGTCGCCTGTATAACCTCTAATAACTTCTTTAATTGTTTTATAGGAATTTATCCCTGATAGCATCAAAAGCATATTGATCCAACCTCCTAAACCTATATCTAAACCTCTTGATACTTTTAGATTATTATGTATTTCATTATCAGAAACAACTATTAAATTTTCTTGACGAAAGCCAGTGAATTTACAGAATTTTTGTTTTCCCTTTTGGCTGCCAATAGCAATGGCAAAAATATCTAAATTTTTATCTTGATGATTATCGATAAAATTTTTTAAATTTATTGCATATTCAAAGCTGTCAAAATCACCCAACAAACCAAGCAAAACAATTAATTTAAAATCGGCAGCCCCATATAATCTAAGTTCTTCAACAAGATTACTAATATCATTTTGAAATTTGGCACTCACGATGTTTTAAATAATTTTATGTGAATAATTTTTTAAAGATTTTTCTAACCTTAAATAGTATAAAATTTTACACGAAAAAGTTTTTAAAGAAATAAATTTAACGTTTTTAGATTTTATTATTTTAAGGTAAACATTTTGAAGTTATGACCGTAGGAATTTATTACGCAACTACAACTGGAAAAACTGAAGACGTAGCAGATCGTCTTCACAACTTTATCTCTTCAGCAGAAGCACCAAAGGACGTATCTGATGTAGATGATCTTTCAGAGTTCGAAGGACTTGATGGAATTATCTGTGGGATACCAACTTGGAACACTGGAGCAGATGAAGAAAGGTCGGGAACTGCATGGGATTCAATCTTAGAGGAAATTGGTGAACTTAGTTTGTCAGGGAAAAAGGTTGCAATTTTTGGTTTAGGAGATTCTTCTACCTATACAGAAAATTACTGCGATGCCATGGAAGAACTTCATAGCTACTTCACTAAAGCAGGTGCCGAAATGGTTGGTTATGTAGATAAATCTTCTTATACATTTGATGAGTCTAAAAGCGTTATTGGAGAAAGCTTTTGCGGATTACCTCTTGATGAGGACAGTGAATCTGATTTGACTGATTCACGTCTGGAAACATGGGCTTCTCAGCTGAAGGGCGAAATCCCTTCATTGGCGTAAACCTTCAAAGATATTCCTTTGCTTATGTGTAACATTTGTTCTTTCAAAATATGTTTTTTTTACATAAGTAATTAAATCTGTAAAGAACATGTAAAAAACATACTGATTAGCAATAAGCTCAACTTGCTGTTTACTTAAATCAAGTGTTACAAACTTACGGAAAATCTGATGTCACCTATGACTGGTACGCAGGGAATTCTGGTGTTGTTGGCCGTTCAGGTAAATTCATAGCAGCTCATGCTGCCCATGCAGGATTAATGATGTTCTGGGCAGGAGCTTTTGGATTATTCGAATTGGCTCGTTACGACGCCAGTATTCCAATGGGTGCGCAGAAAGCAATTGTTTTGCCTCACCTCGCGGGTATTGGAATTGGCGGCGTTGAAAATGGTGTTATTACAGAACCATATGGAATTGTTGTAATTTGCACATTGCATCTAATTTTCTCAGCAGTACTGGGTGCTGGGGGATTACTACATTCAAATAAATTTGCAGGCGATCTTGGAGACTATCCAGAGAATAGTAAGCCACAAAAATTTGATTTTGAGTGGGATGATCCAGATAAATTAACTTTTATTCTTGGTCATCATCTTATCTTTCTTGGTCTTGGAGCAATAATGTTTGTGGAATGGGCTCGAATACATGGGATTTACGACCCAGCGATAGGATCTACAAGACAAGTTGTTTACAATTTAGATATTGCTGCTATCTGGAATCATCAATTTGATTTTCTAAAAATTGATAGCCTTGAAGATGTTATGGGAGGACATGCTTTCTTAGCTTTCCTTGAAATAATTGGAGGAGTTTTCCATATTTGTACTAAACAATTTGGAGAATATACAGAATTCAAAGGAAAAGGATTACTTGGCGCAGAAGCTATTCTGTCTTACTCAGTAGTTGGTGTTTCTTATATGGCTTTTGTTGCTGCTTTTTGGTGTGCATCAAACACAACCATATATCCAGTTGATTTATATGGTGAGCCTTTAAAGCTTCAATTTGAATTTGCACCTTATTTTACTGATACAGTTGATTTAGGTTCAGGAACATACAGCTCAAGAGCTTGGCTCGCTAATACTCATTTCTATTTAGGATTCTTTTTCTTACAAGGTCATCTTTGGCATGCCTTAAGAGCAATGGGATTTGACTTTAAAAAAATTGGTCAAGCTTTTGACAATATTGAAAATACTAAAATTACTCAAAACTAGTTCAATTTAATAAAAAACCTCCCCTCTAACAGGGAGGTTTTTTTTTGTAGAATTATTTAACTTATTTTAAAGCTTTATGGAGAATCTAAGGGAAATCAATTGTAAGGAAATTTTTCGAAAGGCTTATGAAAAAAGGTATACCTGGAAGAATCAATTTAATGGGTATAAAGGTAAATGTATTTTTTTTGTTAATAATAATATCCATGAAGGTGAATTCTTCTTAGGTAAAGACTTTAAACCAAATATTCAAAATATAGAAGATGAGAAAATTATTAAAAATATTGCCTCTCAGTTATTTGAAGTATGTATTCACAGGGTAAAAAGAGAATTTAAATCTGTTCATTCAGAAAATAATTTTAATTTACTCAAAAATTCTGAAAGTGGAATTGAAATGGGTGTTTCAGGTAAGAATCAAGGTGATAAATATAGAGTTAAAAATGATTGTATTAATATGGTTTACAGAAAAATTCACGGAACAATAATTGAAATTTTTGTTGATGAATTCTTAGATACAGGAGTCGGTTTCCTAAGTAAAAAATATTGTAGTCGACAAATTGATCCAATTACTCTTAAGCCAAATTCCCAAAAATTAGAATATACTGATAAATTTGTAAATATAAGCTCAAATAATGATTGGTTTTTAAATTCAAGAACAATAAAATACTTAAACCAAGACCATGAAGAAAAAACTCAAAAATTTGTTTTCGAGGAACTTTCTTTATTAAGCTAAATTTTTCATTCCACCAATCTAAATCCTTTATCAAGTAGTTTTTGATAAAGAAGTCTTGCTCTAAAGGCTAAGATTTGTTCTTCATTTTCATTACTTATTACATGAAAATAATTATTATCTAGTTTATTTTTGCTAAAACATACGTTCGCCTCTCCTAATCTTAAAGTCCAGTTTTCTTCTTTTGCTAAATGCTGATTAGGTCCAAGATCCCAAGGGCATTTTTCAGGATATTTTTCTCTTTTAGAACCCATAATTATAAATTTTAACTATCCAATGTTAGTCAAAATCTAAAAGTATGGCTATAGATCTTTGTTAATAGATTTGTCTGAAAACTAGTAAAGGTAATATTTACTCTTTAGAGGCAATTAAACAATAAAAAGGATCTTTACTTAAAAAATTAAAGATATTTTGGGATTTTTGATTAAACTTTTTAATTACTTTTGGCTCACTAAATCCGTTTGTAATTAATACTCTTCTTACGTATTTGACCCTCTCTTCCTCAGTAGAAGAAGTCCATATATTTGGAGCTTTATGCCAAAATGCTCTATTTGAAAAAGCAATAATAAATTTGCCCTGACTACTTAAAATTCTTGCGACTTCTCTAGTTAAATTTTCTGGGTATTGTAAATATTGCCAAGCTGCGATCATTAAACAATAATCAATACTTTCATTATCTAGAGGAATTTCTTGATTCAAATTGAAATTTTGTATCCAATAAGAATCAAAAATAGTATTTTTCTCAAGTTCTTGTTTGTTTAATCCATGCCCAATAACTTTTTTATATTTTTTCCCTTTAGGTAAATAACTATCCCAACTGGACATTAAATCAAGGACAGTTGAAAAATTATCAATTTCAATTTCATATAGATCTGATAGATTTTGTCTGAAGTTCGCATCAAGATGATAAACAAATTTTGGATCAGAATAAAATTCTTCATCATTACTCTCATCAAGTTTTTTCCTTTGATAATTATTTAAAACTTCCAAAATAAGAAATTATGTATATGTAAGTTAAATTTAATAAAAAGAAATTTCAATTGTGTTTTAGTTATCTATTTTGCATTTAATTAAACATTTTTAAAAAAACTAGACATACATTCAAAAAAAGTTAAATTATTAATTAATAATCTAACTTTATAATGATTGAAATAAAAAGGAGCAAAAAAAACAGATCTAAAAATGCCCTTTTCGATCCCTATAAAAACGGAATAAGTACATATGATATGGCGTATCTTTCATCAAAAAAAGTTTTAAAAAATAAAACTTTTAATCTACAAATTGATTTTCAAAAAGATAACTTAGCTGCATAATTATGCCTTACATTAATGTTTCTACTACTGCAAAAATAAAGGATAAGAAAAAATTACTTGAAGATATCTCAACATTAGTTTCATCTTTAACAAATAAATCAAAAAGATTTGTTATGGCTAAATTAGATGATAATTCCGAAATGTATTTTGAAGATGAAAGTCCTTGTTGCTTTTTAGAGATTAAGTCAATAGGCTCTTTAAATCCTTCAGAAATGGCAACGCCAATATCTAATTTTATATATGAGAAAATAGGAATCCCAATAGATAAGATCTATATTTCTTTTGAGGATGTACCTGCTTCGATGTGGGCTTGGAATGGAAGAACCTTTGGTTAAAAGATTTGATTTTTGTATAAAATTAATTTAATGGAAATTAATAAATTAGTTGATTTAAATATTCTAAGAACTGCTCCAATACTAAGCAAAAGTCAAGTAAAAAAACTATCAGAAGAACTAGAAGCTAATATTTTTGATGCCGATTGGATAACAATAGGCATAATGGCACCTTTTGATAATAAGGCTATTGAAGCATTACAATCAATTTCTAAAAAATATCCCAAAATTAAATTTGGTAATTTAGACTCGCTTCATGCTGATGGAAGTGTTTTTTTAAAAGGTAACCAAAAAACTGGTAATGTTTTTGTTAGATCTGAAAATGGTCTCGGAGAAGGAATTTTAATAACATGTCAATATGATCAAGATGATGAAGAATCTAATACTTTTGGACCATTGCCATTAGATTTTTTTCATATTTAATTTCTAATTAATGTTTTTTTAAGGATTTATTTTATGAAATCTTTTTACCAGATAATGCTTTTCAGAAATTAGAATTCAAAAAATTCTTTTTAGGCTTTGTTATTATGTTTAATGGAATTGATGTGAATTCCCCTCTTTCTCAAATTTGATGTTTTTCCAGGACATAATCCAAACTCTGAATAATTTTTGGGCTAATGAAGGTTGTTTAGTCATGCAGCCTTACGATACGGAAAAGGGCGCCGGCACAATGAATCCTCATACATTTTTGAGAGCTATTGGACCAGAACCTTGGTCAGTCGCATATGTCGAACCATGTAGAAGACCCACAGATGGAAGATTTGGAGATAATCCGAACCGTGCTCAACATTACTTTCAATATCAAGTAATAATAAAGCCATCTCCTGATGGTATACAGGAAAGATATTTAACATCTTTAGAAGCTCTGGGAATTAACCCAAATGATCATGATATTAGATTTGTTGAGGATAATTGGGAGTCGCCAACACTTGGAGCTTGGGGTGTAGGTTGGGAAGTATGGTTAGACGGTATGGAAGTTACTCAATTTACCTATTTCCAACAATGTGGCGGTGTCGATTGTAAACCAATACCAATTGAAATTACATATGGTTTGGAGAGAATCGCAATGTTCTTGCAAGATAAGGAAAGCATTTGGGATCTGGATTGGAACAAAAATTTGAAATATAGTGATATATGGCTTCAATTTGAAAAGAGTCAATGTGCATTTAATTTTACTGAATCTAATCCTGATAACCTCAGAAAGCTTTTTGAAATTTACCAAGTCGAGGCTAATTCATTAATTGAGAAAAAATTAACTTATCCCGCCTTAGATTTTGTTTTAAAATGTAGCCATACCTTTAATTTGCTTGATGCGCGGGGGGTAATTTCAGTTACTGATCGTGCTCAATATATTGAAAAAATCAGACAATTAGCAAGAGAAGTTGCATCATCTTGGATTGAGGAGAGAGAATCTCTTGATTATCCATTAATAAAAAGAACTAAATAATTTTTCAAAAGAATAATCTGTATAAAAATATACATCTATTTGCAACTTATAATCCTTTCTTTTAATGTAACACCCGATACAGTGTTAGTACCCTTTATTTTATTGGGTTTTTTTACGTGTGAGGTAAAATGAAACTCTTCCAACAATTGTTGGTAGCAGGTGCAACTATGAGCTTAATTGCTCCTATAGCTGCGCAAGCTTCCGAAGTTGTCAATTTAGAAGAAATAAACAGCTACGCTCGTAGCAGGAAAAAAATTTCTTCAAGACTTGACAGCAAAACATTCATTAACGAAGTTAGTGAAGATATTGCAACCCTTGAGGGTAATCTTAACGGTATTGAGGCTAACCAAAATGGTTTTG